>JAQCMZ010000442.1 GCA_028274825.1 Haloferacaceae archaeon | reverse complement strand
GGATTCTAACGCAGCGCGGAAGATTGGATTACGGTATATTTTTGATTCACTGCTCCCGGCGAGCCAACCGAGTTCGCTTGGGAAGGCCAACTGTCAGCTGGCCTTAGTGTCAGGGGTCCTGTCCGTGACAGAGCGTGACGCAAGTCATGGTTTCCACGGATTGGATGTCCACTGACAAGCCCACGGCTTCAGCCGTGGGTAGCTGACTCGCAAGCCCCGTCACTCGTGAGCGGCTGGCATCTCCGTCACCGAATCGATCTCCACTCATTTTTTGACTCGCGTGGCCAGAGACATTCAGGAATATCGAATGCCGCGCCAAGCCGAGCCCACACCACGAGCCCGGTCAGGACCGATTCAGGGTTCAGGTGGGGAGTTGCGGTAGGCATTTCGGTCAGCGTAGAAATTCAACATCGCGAACCGCAGCTTGTCTGGATTGATACTGACGAGTTCCTCACGCTCATCGGACGGGAACGCTTCTCGAACACCGTATTTCCCCATATCGGAGTCGGCGTATCGGCGGTCGATAAGAACCCGAGCCCCGAAGTCGTCTGGCGAGCGGATGACTCGTCCCAGTGCTTGGCGTGTTTTGCGAATTGTCGGGATCTCGACGGCGTACGTCCATCCCGGGTTCTGTGTGTGTTTGTGATCGGCAAATGCTCGATCGTACGCATCCTGGACAGCATCCATCCGATCAGAGAGCCGCGGATACGGGACACCGACCACAGCGACAGTCCGGGCCTCATCCCCGTCAAAGCTCACTCCCTCTGAGAGTGTCCCCCACAGTGAGGTGAACAGTGCGCCGTCCTCGGCGCTCACGAACTGCTGGCGAAGTTCCTCTGTTGGTGTTCCCGCCTCGTCGAGGAGGAGTTTGCCCAACTCCGCGGTCGACCCGGTCAGTCGCTCGTGATAGCGGGTGGCCTCGCTGTACGAGGGGAAAAACACCAGCGTGGTTCCCGGGGTGAACCGAATCGTATCTTGTAGTGTCTCTGCGATTATCGCTTGTGTGTCCGGGTTGTCTCGTTCAGAGGCGAACAACGGGGGGGTATCGACGGCGTAGGTACGCCGATTCGCCTCGGGATACTCAAGCCCGTACGACAGGGTGACCGGATCCTGTACCCCGAGGACATCCTCCGTGACGTCGAACGGCCGGAGTGTCGCGCTCATCAGCACCGATGTCGCCACCTCGTCGAACAGGTCACGAGTCACCTCCTCAGGAATGCAGGTGTACAGTTCCACGCGCCCGTATACTTCGCCGGTGCCGGTATCTCGTCGAACTGACGCCACCGGATACTGGCCTAGATCAGTCCCCTCTGCAAGCCATCTCTCGACAAACGCGGCAGCCTGCAGCGTCTGACACTCCCGACGAGTCGTTGTGGACCCGCTCCGGTAGGACTCTTCGTACTGCTCATCGAGGTGACGTCCCAGCTGGGTTGCTAACTGGAGTTCTGTGTCGATTCCTTGACCCTCGTACTGCGAGAGAAATGATAACGTGATGTCGTCTCGACGGTTCTCGTTGGCAATCGAGATATCCTCCCAGTTGTCTCCGACCTGTTCGCTGTCACCGAATCCGAGGGCGTCGTCGTAAGTGTCGACCAGAGCGTCGTGAAACGGCTCTAATACGTTATTCGCTGCCTCTGTCCTGGCGTCGTCTGTCTTTTGCAACTCCTCGAGCGCGGCGCTGAGTGTGTTTTCTGTGAGCGTTCGAGTGGCGTGTTCTCGAGCCGCCTCCTCGAGGTTGTGAGCCTCGTCGAACACGGTAATCACGTCTGACGGGTCACAGTCCAGCCACCGGAAAAACTGCTCACGGATCGTCGGGTCGAGCAGGTGGTGGTAGTTGCAGACGGCCAAGTCGATCCCTTCCATCCCCTCTTTCAGAAGCTCGTACCCACAGAATCCCTCCGTCTCTGCGAACTCGTAGACTTCCTCTGGGGTTCGAACGTCCTCGAACAGCCACTCGTAGAACGGATCGGTGTCGCGTGTGAGATTCGCGCGATAGTATTCACAGACCGCTCCGCCTTCGAGATCGTCTAACTCCGCGTCCAACTCCTCTAACTCGGACATGACGGCCTCACGCGCCTCCGCAGCCTCCATGTCCCCGTCTCGAGAGGCGGCGAGCAATTCCCGACTGCGTTCCCCGAGTTCCTGTTTATTCTGTTGGATATCGACGACCGACCGGGTCGTGTCACGAAGCGTCTGACACTCCTGATAGTCGACATCGATGTGACACATCTTGCCTTTCCCTTTGAACACGACTGCGCGGATCGGCTCTGTCCGGGTGATCGCCTGGGCGTCGGCGACGAATTGACGCATCTGTTGGTGAACGTTCGTCGTGATGACGACTGTCTTTCCGGTGTCACGTGCGTGTTCTAATGCGGGAACCAGTGCAGCCAATGTCTTGCCGGTTCCAGGCGCTCCCTCTAAAAGGACGTCCTGCCGCTGTGTGAGAGCGTCGGCGATCTGGTCCATCGCCTCCCGCTGGTTCGGGTACGGTTTCTCGTACGGAAAGAACCGATTGTAAGCGGACTTCGACACGGTAACGCTAATAATTAGGAGGCCACGGCGTTAAAACGCTCCGGGCACCTGTGTTGGAGGTGTGGAAAATCCGATCACAAGTGGTTGATACAGATAGCCAGTCACAGTGTTGAATCTGTGTGCTCTGGCGGACGCTCGCTGGTTACTTGCAGTGTATCGATAATCGCTCAGGCGAACAGGGCGGCCATCAGTGCCTTTTGAGCGTGAAGTCTGTTTTCAGCCTGATCCCAAGCCAGCATTCGGCCGGACTCCATCACCTCGTCGCTAATCTCCTCGCCCCGATGGGCGGGGAGACAGTGCATCACCGACAGATCAGTTCCCGAAAGCAACGACTCGTTCACCTGAAATCCACCACTTCTAAAGCTACTCAGCCGGTCATCGCGTTCACTTTCTTGCCCCATCGACACCCAGACGTCAGTATACACGATATCTGCGCCCTCGACAGCCTCTTCAGGATCACTCGTCAGCACCGGCTCGGCGCCGAAATTGCTAGCCCGCTGGAAGATCTTCTCGTCCATGGCGTACCCCTCTGGGGTGGCGACGCGTACGTCGACACCAGCCATGGCCGCACCCACGACGAACGACTGACCAACGTTGTTCCCATCACCGACCCACGCCACAGTGGGATCGGTGTGTGTCTCACGGATGGTCAGCAGGTCTGCTAACGTCTGGCATGGATGAGCGTCGTCTGTCAGGCCGTTAATCACCGGCCCGTCAGCGTGCGTTGCGAGCGTCTCTAGGTCACCGTGATCGAACATGCGAGCCATCACCCCGTCAGCGTACCGTCCGAGAACCCGCGCGGTATCTCGGAGCGGTTCGCCGTGGCCCAGTTGGATATCATCTGGCCCGAGAAATATCGCATGGCCGCCGAGTTCGGTCATCCCGGTCTCAAACGAGATCCGCGTCCGTGTCGAGGGCTTTTCGAACAGCATTGCCATCGTCGCCTCGGGAAGGCGTGGACTCGCGTCTCCCTGTTTGACCGTCGTAGCGAACTCCAAGAGGGCCTCAAGTTCGCCTGCTGTGAGATCGTCGATCCGGAGGAATGCATCAGTCTCCAGGTCGGGACTCTCGGCGGATTGTGCGGTCGAATCAGCATCAGTTCCGTGTTGTGATGTCATGTATCGATAGGTGCAGTCTGGTGTGTCGTCGGTTGTCGGGTCAGTCAGGAGCCGCTGCGTCGGGACGGGTGCCACCTTGCTGTACTGTGTCGGCGCCCCACTGCAGGGCGCCTATCGTCGCTCTGAACAGACCGCTCGGAGCACCTCAACCGCTCGGTCAAATTCAGACAGCGACAACCGTTCGTCAGGCGCATGATCTAGTGCTGAATCGCCCGGACCGTACGTCACCATCGGACAGTCCCAGGTACCTGCGAAGAGATTCATGTCGCTGGTCCCGGTTTTTCTCACCAGCCGAGGCTCGCCGTCTGTCTCGCGAATCTTGACTCTGAATGCTCGTGCGAGCGGTGTCCGTGGACTCTTCATCACGGGCGGAATCGGGTCGTTCCACTGGACATCGTTCGTCGTGAGACAGTCTTCTGCCCGTTCGCGCACCTCTTCAGGGGTCAGTCTCGGTGGGACCCGAAATTGGGCGTCGATTGTCGTCTCCACTGATAATCCGTCGTCAGTCAGTCCACCGACGATATCGACCGGTTTGGTTGTCACCCGTTCAAACACCGGCGTCTCGTCGTCCGGGTCGAAGGTTTCCTCTATCTCGTTCCACCATGAAATTGCTTGCTGGATCGCATTCGACCCCGGTCTGGAACTGTGGCCCGATTCACTGGAGGCCGCATACCTCCCCGTGAGAAACCCCCGATAGCCGAGTGTGATTCCCTCCCAGCCTGATGGTTCACCGTTGATAACGGCTTCTGGCTGCGCCCGGTTATCGACGAGGAATCGTGCACCGCGTGAGCTCGTTTCCTCCTCAACCACGCCAGCGAACGAAACCCCTGTATCGACTGCCGCGGCCGCCATCGCTGCGAGTGGCCCCGTAGCGTCGACGCTGCCACGGCCCCACAGTTCTGCACCCGACTCACCCGTCTTGACCTTCACCGGCGGCTCCCCTGGCACGGTGTCGATGTGCGAGGTCAAGAGGACGGCGTCGTCAGCCGGCGCGCGCACGTTACCCACAGTATCGATCCAGACCTCTCGATTGTGCCGCCGGAAGAATTCGACGAGCCGCTCGGCAACGTCAGATTCTTCACCGGATGGTGATGGGGTCGATACCAACTCGTACAGTAACTGCCGACCCATGGTGTCGAGCGGCCCATCGGTGGTAACCGTCATTCTAAGACTCTCCTGATGGAGTCGACGACCCGGTCAGCGTGGGATTTATCCACAATCAGTGGCGGTAACAACCGAACGACGGTCCGCCCGGCCGGGAGTGCGAGAATCTGCTCTTGGATAGCCAACTGTTTCAGGGTGCGGTTTGCCCCGCGTTTCACTTCGATCCCGATCATCAGCCCTTCACCGCGAACATCTCTAATCGGGAGGTCTTCGGCGGCGTCGGTCAGTTCCGACTGGAGATACGCCCCGACGGATGCAGCGTGTTGTGGGATCTGCTCGTCGACGAGCGTCTCAACTGTGGCGTTAGCGGCCGCACACACGACCGGCCCGCCCGAGAACGTCGACCCGTGGTTTCCGGCGTTTTCGGCAATCCACTCCCGACACAGTGTCGCGCCCATCGGAAGTCCGTTGGCGATTCCCTTCGCAGTCGTCAACATGTCGGGAACAACCCCTGGTGCATCGCAGGACCACAGCGTCCCTGTCCGTCCAATCCCTGTCTGTATCTCGTCGAACACGAGTGCGGCCCCGGTATCGGATGTCACCTCTCTGGCCGTCTGGAGATACGATGGCTCTGCAGGATAGATTCCACCCTCGCCCTGGATCGGCTCAAGAAACACCGCGGCGGTGTCGTCATCGACGGCGTCGGCAAGCCCTTCGGCGTCGCCGTAGTCGACGAACTGAATCCCGCCGGCCAACGGTTCGAATGGGTCCTTATACTTGTTTTTCCAGGTCATCGCGAGCGCTCCCATCGTTCGCCCGTGGAAGCCGCGCTTCGTGGCGACGATCTTCTGACGGCCTGTGGCTGACCGGGCGAACTTCATGGCTGCTTCGTTAGCCTCCGTCCCGGAGTTGCACAGCCACACCTTGTTGATATCGCCTGGTGCGACGGCTGCGAGTCGTTCGTACGTCTCCGTCCGGGTCGGATTCGGATACGACGCCTGAACGTACGTCACCTGATCGACCTGATCGGTGACTGCCTCGTGGACGGCCGGGTGGGAATGCCCGAGGGTAGCAACCGCGTAACTTGCCCCCATGTCGAGATACTCTGTCCCACTGTCGTCGTAAAGATACGGTCCCTCTCCGCGTTCGATCGTGATCGGTTTTTCCGAAAAAACAAATCCAGACATTACTGTTGGCCTCCGACTGTCGAATCCGTATTCGTCTGCTGGCTATCACCCGTCTCGACGCCCGTGACTGCATCCTGGTGGATGCGTGTTCCAGCCCCGCCGAGTGCGGCGACGACCGGGTCACGGAGGTTCGCGTCGGAGACGGTCACAGCCGAGGCACCGGTGGTAAGCGCTTCCCGGGCAGCCATTACTTTACGGGTCATGAATCCCTCCGCGGCAGTCTCCAGCGTATCCATTTCGTTGGCGTTACTGACGGAGCCGATTATCGTTTGCGGGTTGTCTGGGTCAGTGTACACCCCTTCGACATCAGTCAACAGGATGAGTTCTGCTCCAAGGGCCCCAGCGATGGCGGCAGCCGCGCGATCAGCGTCGGCGTTCACAGGGGTTACAGAGCCGTCAGACTCCTTTCCGAGCATCGGCGGAGACACTACCGGGACGTGCCCCTCGTCCAGAAGCGTCCAGAGCAGCCCATCGGCGACAGACTCGACAGTTCCAGAGTGGTCGCCACGTTTGATTTTCTGCTTGTCCCCGTCTTGCACGCGAATCGCGGATTTCCGTGGCCCGGCTAACAGCCCGCCATCGACGCCGGACAGTCCAACCGCGTTTACTCCCGTGTTTTGCAGTTCTGCCGTGAGGTCCGTGTTGAGTTTCCCTGGCATCACCATCTCGAACACGTCCATTGTCTCTTCGTCGGTGAACCGGCCGACGACGCCACTCGGCGTCTCGACGTATTCGGGGTCTTTCCCGAGACGACCGAGCGTCTCGTCGACGGCCGTCGAGCCTCCGTGGACGACAACAACGTCGCGGCCATTTGCTTCGAGGCGGGCTACGTCGTCGAGTGCTCCCGCAGGGTTGACTGCTTTCGCGCCGCCAACCTTGACGACGACCGGAGCGGGTCCGGTGTTGATTGCGGACACAGTGTCTGTTTCTGGTGATTCGGGCTGTCCGTCAGTCATGGCGCTCCCACTGGATGCATCCCAAGTTGTTGTAATCCAGCTGTTTCTGGTATTCCCCGTGCGATATTCGCCGCGTGGACTGCCTGCCCGGCTGAGCCTTTCATCACGTTATCGATAGCTGCGAATGCGACGACTCGGCCACTCGAGGCGTCCACTTCGAACCCGACCTCGGCCCGATTCGTCCCCGCGACTGCCTTCGGTTCGGGATATCGATACACGCCGCTCCCGCCGGCTACCAACTCGACGAACGGCTCGTCTTCGTACACATCACGGTACGCGCTCCACAGATCGCCGCTGGAAACCGGGTCTGCGGGGAACGTGTGTACCGTCGCAGCTGCCCCCCGAACCATATCGACTGCATGTGCGGTAAACGCGACATCGACCCCGAGGAGTTGTTGAATCTCCGCTTCGTGTCGGTGACCCGTCGGGGCGTACGGGCGAACGACACCCGACCGCTCAGCGTGTGATGCGGCTGGCCCACCGCTTGCGCCGCCCTCGGAGGAGCCGACTTTGAGGTCAGCGACAATCTGATCTTCTGAGTCGATGTATCCAGCCTCAACGAGCGGCTGTAACGCGAGGATCGTTGCCGTCGCGTTACACCCTCCCGACGCAATCAGTTCTGCACCGGCAAGGCCCTCTCGGGAGAGTTCGGGTAACGCGTACATTGCCCGTTCGAGGTGTTCGGGAGCGGTGTGTCCGTCGTACCACTCGTCGTAGGCTGCCTCCGTCGCTAACCGGAAGTCCGCCGACAGGTCGACGACGGTGTCGGCGACTGCGGAAAATTCCTCGATACGCTCCATGGACACTCCGTGTGGTGTCGCTGCGAACAACAGATCGACAGACTCGAGTTGTTTTGGCGACGTGAATCGGAGATTCATCTCTCGGAGATTCGGGTGGACGTGCCCGATGGTCTTTCGCTCGGAGCTACGCGATGTGGCTTGTTGGATCTCGAAGGTAGGGTGCCCATGAAGAATCCGGAGAAGTTCCCCGCCGGCGAATCCCGACGCGCCGACAACTGCCGCAGTCAGGGTGTCGACGGTCTCTGCGCTGGTAGAGTTGGTCAGACTCATAGCTCGGATGTCACTTCGGGGGTGGTTTGGGGTGTTGTGCCGTCACCGTCGAAGCACTGCTCGAGCCAGTCGACGACTGCTGCCGGCACATCGACAGCGACAGCGTCGTTCAGTGCTTTGAATTCGACGGTGTGATTGACCTCGTGGATAGTATACTCACCGGAGCCGACTCCCCCAAGTTCCATCAGATCCACGCCGAGTAGCCCTCCGCCGACAGCTTTGGAGGCTGCGGTGGCGATAGCTTCGGCCTGATCGTCTAGCTCGAACGGCTGTGTGTCACCGCCTTTCGCCGCGTTCGTGAGCCAGTGATCTGACGATCGGGTCATCGCTGCAATTGGTGTCCCGTCGAGAGTCACTACACGGATATCTCGGCCCGGTTTGTCGACGAACTCCTGGATATAGAACACCTTGTGTTCGTAGTGGCCGAGCGTTTCTTTGTGTTCTAAAATTGCCTCTGCTGCGGTTCGCGAATCGATCTTTGCCATCAGACGGCCCCATGAGCCGACGACCGGCTTGAGCACGCACGGGTAGCCGAACTCCTCGATTATCTCCAGGGCAGTGTCGACGGTGAACGCCACTCGCGTGTCAGGCGTTGGGATATCAGCGTCTGCGAGCGTGAGTGAGCATTCTGTCTTGTCGGCACACACTTTTGCGGTCTCGGACCCGTTGACGACGGGCACGTCGTACGAATCGAGGAACCGCGAGGCGTACCGCGACCGGCTGGTCGCGAGACAGCGGTCAATGACGACATCTAGCCCGTTGATGTTCGCGGTTGTCGACTCTAATCCGAACTGCTGTTTTCGGACATCGATCTTCTCGACATCGTGGCCCCGCCTGCGCAACTCGGCCAGCAGCAGTTTCTCGTCTTTTCGGATCCGCGAGTAGAGGAGTCCGACCTTCATTTCACTCCCCCCAGTCCTCTTCGAGCTCCGGGGCTCGATCGAGAACCGGCGGGGAGATGTCGATTACTTCCAGTTCTGTTCCACAGGCACCACAGTCAAGAATCTCTCCAGTTTCCAGGTTCTCGTGTAGAGAGACTTCCCCTCCACACTCGACACACTCTGATTGAGCCATTGTCTATTAACACGATTTACTCCCTGGGTGATAAAGGCGTCGAACCTACCAGATAATTTATTTAACTGAAAGCATCTGCTAATAGTACGAGAAAGGCTGTATAGTCGGTTTCAGAATTCGGTATCAAATTTCAATAATGTTGTGTCCCCTCACGGGGGTCGCACCGGTCGCGGCAGCCGGCCGCTGTCTAAACTGATCTTGACGGGTCGATGGGCGTCTGTGTCGACGAATTGCGCCTCACACATACCCGGCCACCTCGTGATCAAGCCGCTCGGCGGCATTTTGAATCATCTCACGACGCTGTGTCAACTGCTCCCGATCGGCAGCAATCTGACTCCTCGAGCCAGTCAGTTGTGACTGCACGGCCGCAGGTGCAGGCCCGCCGGTCGAGTCACGACTCGCGACGCTCTGTACAGGATCGAGCGCAGCCTCGAGTTCATCTCGGTCGACATATGCGAACAGTGACTCTCCGAGGTGGTCTTGTGTCGCTGTGTCCAGCTCTGCTGTCGTCACGTTGTCACTGCCCTGTGAAGCGGCAGCCACAATTTCGTGTGCAGTCCGGAACGGCACTCCACACATAGCGAGCCGGTCTGCAACGCCAGTAGCAGTCGAGAATCCCTCGGCGGCTGCGTCGGCAAGCGCCGCGACGTCCCACTCTGCCGTGGCTATCGCGCCGGCGGCCACATCGACCCCGTCGGCGACCGTCTGGAGAAGCTCAAGCACACCGGGATGAGCCTGCTGAAGATCGCGATTGTACGCTCGGGGGAGCCCCTTGAGCGTCGTCAACACCCCAGTCAGGGTTCCGATGGAATCGCCGGCCGTCCCACGGAGTAACTCCAGGGTGTCGGGATTCTTCTTTTGTGGCATTATCGACGATGTCGACGAGTAATCGTCGTCCAGTTCGAGGAATCCCTTGTTCGCGTACACGATGAGATCCTCTGCCATTCCGGAGAGAGTGACACCGAGTGCTGCACTCGCTGCTGCTGACTCTGCGAGAAAGTCCCGTCCCGAGACCGCGTCGGTCGCGTTGATCACGAGCCCATCGAACCCGAGTAGATCCGCAGTCCGGTGACGGTCGATATCGAAGGGTGTCCCCGCGAACGCAGCCGCACCCAGTGGACACGTGTTCACCCGGTCGTATGCGTCTTGCACACGGGCAAAATCCCGGGTCAATGACCGCTCGTACGAGAGCAAATAATGGCCGAGTGTTGTCGGCTGTGCGGGTTGGAGATGAGTGTATCCAGGTGCCACTGTCTCGGTGTGTTCACCGGCACCGGCCGTGAGCGCCTCTCTGAGCCCCGCCACAGCGTCGGCCATCTCGAGTAGTCCCTGCCGGAGCCGGTAGCGGATGCAAGTGGCAACTTCGTCGTTACGCGAGCGGGCGGTGTGCATCCGACCACCGTCAGGGCCAATCCGATCGATGACGGCCGTCTCGATTGCCTCGTGAACATCTTCACCGTTAGGCAACGCCTCGTATCCCTCAGTCTCGAGACTTTCGAGAGCCGTGAGGATCTGTCCGGCCGTCTCCCCGTCGATGATGCCCTGCTCGGCAAGCATTATGACATGAGCTTGATCGACCGCGAGATCCGCCTGGAAAATCATTTGATCAGCCGCGAGACTCGACAGGAACCCACGTGCAGGGCCGCCGCTGAAGCGATCACGACGGACTGCTGTTTCGTCTCCCTCGGCTGATTCGGTCATTTAGTTGTCTGCCCCGGCTCCGTCAGTGGCGAGTTCCGGTTTTTCGGCTGCTGTTTCGACATCGTTTGCGAGCCGCTCCTGGAGCCCGTGGTACTTCGCGACGCCCGTTGCGTCGGCCTGCTCGATTCCGGCGACATCTTCGGTGTTGAACGAGGCCATCTCCTCAGAATAGACAGCGTATTCTGAGTCACGCGCGACAGCCCGGCAACTCCCGGCGTGCACTCTAACCGTCGCCGTGCCGGTGACGACATCCTGTGTTTCGTCGATAAACCCTTCGAGGGCGTCCATCAGCGGCGCGAACACCAGCCCCTCGTAGGCTTTCTCCGACCATTCTTGTTCGACCCCTTTCTTGAATGAGCGCTCCTGTTTGGTCAACACGAGATCCTCGAGTGCCTGATGAGCGGTCAACAACACTGTCGCCGCTGGATGTTCGTAGTTTTCGCGAACTTTCAGCCCGAGCATCCGGTCTTCCATCACGTCGGTCCGGCCAACGCCGTAGGCGCCTGCGTACTCGTTGAGCTGCTCGATTAGTTCCACCGGATCCATCGACTCGCCGTCGACGGCCACCGGGACACCCTCCTCGAAGGTCACCTCGATCGTCGTCTCGCCGTCGGGTTCGGCGGTCCACTCGTAGATGTCTCCGGGGGGGACGTAGCTCGGCTCTTCGAGTTGTCCGCCCTCAACGGCTCGCGACCAGATGTTCTGATCGATTGACCACACGCCTTGGTTGCCTGCCTCTACCGGAAGATCACGCTCAGCGGCGTACTCGATTTCCCACTCGCGTGTCAACCCGAGTTCACGCACCGGCGCGATCACGTTCAACTCGGAGCCGCGCCAGACAGCCTCAAACCGGAGCTGATCGTTTCCCTTCCCGGTGCATCCGTGTGCGACTGCATCGCAGTTTCTCTCGAGAGCTACCCCTAGAATCGCCTCCGCAATCACTGGCCGCGCCAGCGCCGTTCCTAGTGGGTACCCCTGATACGTCGCGTTCGCCTTGACAGCGGCATAACAGAGCTCGGCGAATTCTGCCTTGGCATCGACTACGTGATGTTCCAGCCCCAGTGTGGCCGCCGTCTCGGCTGCCTCCTCAAATTCCGACGGAGGCTGGCCGACATCCACAGTCACCCCGATCACCTCATCGTACCCGTACTCCTCCTGTAAGAGCGGAACACACACCGTCGTATCAAGTCCTCCGCTGAACGCGAGCGCCACTGTTGTCATTGTCAGTAAACTATTGCATGTAAACTTAAATTCAGCGATTTTAGTACCGCAAGAAAATCATACGGTCAAGTCTACTCGGCATCGGTTGGGAGTGACTGGCTGAGAAGCGCCGCGGCGTGAAGTGAAGTGAAGATTTGTGGCCCTAAAGGGCCCGTCGTCGCACCGAGACCCGTCGCTCACAGAAGAGAGCGGCAACAACGCGACAGACCATTAGCTGCACTAACAGGTGATTCTCTGGTAGACTACAAAAATATTTCGTGATAGCGTTGCTCTCACGCTGAGACGGTGGCAGTGATTCGGGGAGGATTCGTCACTGTCGGTCTGCTCACGGCTCAATCCGTTTCCGTCTTTATCATTCTGTGAATCCAGCCAGTGTATGGGTGCCTTCACCGCCAATTCGTGCCACCACTTGACGGCGGAGTATCTGTACAAACGCTAAAAGACGACTACACCGATACTTGATCCTGTGGTGGGCTCACGGACTGACAGTGATTAGAGGCGAAAGCCCCGGCTTCAGGCCTAAGAGGAACTCAACCTGCTACCCAAAGGACCATCTCGATTCCCGATGCGACCGCCACCGGGATCGTCAGATTGTCGTCCACAGTAATATCTCGGAGCGCAGGCGGGGCTCCGTCCGCGATCACTCCGAGTAACGCACCCGTGATGGCTGCCACGGCGCCGACTGTCGTCCCAGTGGTCTCACTTGTGATCGGCACTGTCAGTGCGACCGTCACGAGAAACATCGCCGCTAATGGTATTGGTCCCTTCCATTCATTGGACGTATTCTCACTGAGCACCCCACTCACGGGGTCACCTATCGTCAGCGCCCAGATACTCGGAATCGCGGCGGTCGGGGAGATAATAACCGCGACTCCAGAGATTCCGATCATATACAGAACATACCCTGCCACTCCGTCTCGCTCATACGGGCGAATCAACCGATCGAAAAACGGCATCCGCACTCCAGCGGGCAATCGAAGCGTCTCAAGGATAATCACTACTCCTGTAGCCACGAGCAGGAGCTGTTCTGTTCTCGTCCAAGAAATCCATCCCAGGAGATACGGGACCGGGAAGACGGCGCCAGACGCGTGAACCAATCTTCGCTCCAGCTGTAACCGAGCGACGGTTCGGCCGGAATCGGGTTGCTCGGAAGATTGGCTTGCCGATGAGTCACCTCCGTTCACCAGTGCTATCTCCAAACAATCACGAGGTGGTCACGTCCGTCTCGACGGGGTCGTATTTATCCAGTAGTGTCTCAAACGCCCGGTCATCAAGCAAAGCAATGAGCTCCTCGGCGACGGTCTCGACAGGGAGTCGGACTTGTGCTGCCGAATCACGCTCTCGGAGTGTCACTGTATCTGATCTTGTACTCTCGGCCCCGTCGCGGTCGACCGTGACACAGAACGGTGTCCCAACCTCGTCCTGCCGGCGATACCGACGGCCGATCGAACCTGAGTCGTCGTATGTCACCGCCAGTCCCGCCGTCCGTAGCCGCTCTGCCACCGCCTGAGCCTGGCCGAGGAGATCCTCATCGTTCGACACGAGCGGGAACACAGCAGCGTCTGTCGGCGCCATTTCCGGCTGTAATGCGAGATAATCGCGCGCTTCACCGTCGACCCGGTCGGTGCGGAGCGCGTGCGCCAACATTGCGTAGACGACCCGCCCGATTCCGAAAGACGGTTCGATCACGTGTGGGCGGATGTGCTCGCCAGACTCGGTCTGCTCTTCGACGGCGAAGTTCGCAACTGCGGGGTCGATTGTGTACTCTTGGCTTCCGGTCTCCACAGTGACTGTGTCATCGTCGAACGCATCCGGACTTCGGGACACGAGCTTTTCGAGAGCAGTGGCGATTGTCTCGGCGTCGCTTCCGAATTCCGGACCGAGTTCACTCATGTCCGGATCGACGCTGGCGCGCTCGACAGTCTGTGGCTCGTCGTATTGCTGAAACACAGTGAAGTCTTCTTGAGAGTAATCGGCGTGTTTCGCGAGATCGTTATCGCTCCGATACGCAAAGCCGGTCACTTCGATCCAGTCGCCGTCCACCTCGGTTTCAGCGTCCCAACAGTCCCCAGCGTAGTGGGCTAACTCCCCCGGAAGGTGCTGTCGGAACCGAAATCGGTCCATATCGATCCCGATCCGGGCGTACCAGCGCCGAGCGAGCCCGAGATAATAGCCAATCCACGGTGAGGCGATCACCCGCTCGTCGACGGCTTCCTCGACAGTCATCTCGACGACACCGTCTGTCTCACTCTGTTGAGCGGCTGCAGGATACAACTCGAGAGTGACATCTGCGACATCTCCTAACGGCGGCTTATCTGTCTCGGGATTGATGAACGTCTCCAGTTCCGCCTGTGTGAACTCTCGAACCCGTACGATGCCTTTTCGTGGGGAAATCTCGTTTCGATAGGCGGCTCCAATCTGGGTCACGCCGAATGGTAATTGTCCGCGGGCGTACTCTTTGAGCCGAGGGAATTCCACGAAAATCCCTTGTGCCGTTTCAGGCCGAAGGAACCCGCGCTGACCGGTTCCTGGACCGATCGTCGTCTCGAACATTAAGTTGAATTCATCGACCGGTTCCCCTGCGAGAGCTGTCCCGCAGGTCGGGCAGGGAACCCCGTGTTCGCGCAACAGCGCTTCAACGTCGGGAATCGGCAGCGCCTCGGCGTCTTCGATATCTGTCGCATCTTCGATTAGATGGTCCGCGCGGTGAGACTCACCACACTCTGGACACTCCACGAGCATGTCGTCGAAATCGTCCAAGTGGCCGGACGCTTCGAAAACCGACTCCGGCATCACTGTCGGCGCCTCAATCTCGAAGTTCCCTTGTTTGACCGTGAACCGGTCTCGCCAGGCGTCCTCGACGTTGCGCTTCAGCGCAGCTCCCTGTGGGCCATACGTGTAGAATCCGGATGTTCCACCGTAGGCACCGCTAGAGCCGAAAAAGAATCCACGCCGTTTCGCGAGCTCCGTCAGTTCTGTATCGTCGTCTGTCATGTGTGTGATTAGTGGTCCCCTAGCGACTCCATCGCCGGGTGTGTTTCGTATCGGTGGTCTTGCTGATTGTGCTGTCGGGGGGTTTCCCCGATGCAGTCACACGTACACCGCGTCTACAGTGTAACCCCCGAGACAACCCTCCGTGACCGACTCTCGCCGACCACCGATGGGTGATCCACGCTGGCTTCAGCCGTTCGTGCGGGGGCCTTCCGTGAGATCGCCGTCTCAGGAGACGGTGGCGATTTTGTGACCAGCAGTGAGTGCCAATCTTCTGCCGGCTGACTGAGTGGCGCCCTCGATTGCCGGTATCATCCATCGTCTTCTCAGAGTGGCTAAGCCCCGTTTAGACATGCTCGAGAGCACTATCAGGGGTCTGTGAGTAGCCCGGACACGCGGGCTCGTTCTGTGATCTCATCGTCGTGGCGACTGCTGTAGTTTCGATTTAACCGGCGAACCTTTTGTATACAGCGAAGAGGAGTTATTGTGATGAACTCTCTCCACAGAGTGTTCATTCGATACCCTAATAATTAAATAATACAACGCGTGTTCAAAGTTTGAATGAAATAGTTGCCGTATATCACTATTTCATGCCAATTCCTTGCTACTGCTCCGATAGGTTTAAAACCGGCTAGCCTCTCATTTTATTCATGTCACGGAGTTCCGCTCCATGGGACGACTCCGACTCTGGCCCAGCAGACGATATCGCTGAGGGGTTGACACGGTTCAAAGAATCTGAGGTGATGGCGTCTATTGATGCCACAGATTCTCATCCAGAGTTCGTAATTGCGGACGTATCCTGTGACGAAGCATGGCTGTCGGTTGCACAGACCGACGCGCCAGTTCTGAAAGAGTGGTGCTGAGAGAGGCCCTTTCTCCAGCTAGCATCTCAGATAGTGTCTTTCGCTTGGTTAGCTGACGCGTTGACGAGTATCTCTCCCGGAAGACGACCCCAGAGAGCCCGAAAGCAGCCCATGGGCTCGTGCTCGGGACAGTCGTCGTCTGACGCCACCCTTTTGTCTTCACGGCTGACATCTGCTTATATGGACGACGGCCCGGGCAACGTGTTACTCGTCGTACTCGACACTGTCCGGAAGGACCGGCTCACGCCCTACGGCTACGATCGCAAGACGACACCGGAACTGGAAGCGTTCGCCAGAGAGGCGGCCGTGTTCGAACAGGCAGTGGCTCCCGCCCCATGGACGCTGCCCGTTCACGCGTCGCTATTCACCGGTCAGTACCCGTCAGAACACGGCGCTGATCAGCAGACACCGTATCTCGACGAGACTACCACACTCGCCCAGAGCGTTTCGGCGGCCGGTTACGACACCGCCTGTTTCTCCTCAAACGCGTGGATAACCCCATATACTCGGTTGACTGCCGGGTTCGACGCGCAGGATAACTTCTTTCAGGCGATGCCCGGAAACGTGTTGTCGGGAGCGTTAGCAAACGCCTGGCAGTATCTCAATGATAGTAGCCGGCTCCGAACGGTTGCAGATAAGTTGGTCAGTCTGGGAAACGTCGCACACGAGTATTTCGCGAGTGCAGGTGCCGCCAGCAAAACCCCCGCCGTCATCGATCGGACACAATCATTCATCGAAGACGCTGAGGCTGGGAGAGTCGGGGATCGTGACGAGACCGACCAATACGCTGAACACACAGATTCAGATGATAACGGCTGGTTTGCGTTCATCAACCTGATGGACGCACATCTTCCGTATCACCCGCCCGACGAGTTCGCTACGGAATTTGCCGCAGGAGTGGACTCGGCGGCTGTCTGCCAGAACTCGAAAGAGTACAACTGCGGCGCCCGAGAGATCGGGAAAGACGAATGGGATGATATCGGGAGACTGTACGACGCTGAAATCGCCCACATGGACGCCCAGCTCGGATCACTGTTCGAGTGGCTCCGCCAGACGGGCCGCTGGGACGACACTACCGTCATCGTGTGTGCTGACCACGGAGAACTACACGGAGAACACCAGCTCTATGGCCACGAGTTCGGCCTGTACGACCCGCTGGTGAACGTCCCGCTGATGGTCAAACATCCCGATCTCGAAGCAGAGCGACAATCTGGACTTGTGGAATTACTCGATTTGTATCACACAGTTCTCCACGCGCTCAAGATTGACCCGGCTCAATCCGACGGCGATCAAACTGTGCGTCACCGTGACCTCACCCGCTCACTACTGTCCGACCAGTATCGCAACTTCGAGACAGTTGCGACCCCTGACCCCGGACAAGCAGCAGTTCAGGCGCTGGCCAAAACTGGGATGGCTCCTTTCGATCGGCATCAGACCGGTGACGACGCCGATGTCGACGCTGAGTACGCGTTTATCGAGTACGCACAGCCGGTTGTGGAGCTGAATCAACTCGAAGAGAAGGCCCGTCAGGCCGGTATCGAACTGTCTGAGCGCTCTCGATTTTACTCTCAGATGCGAGCCGTGAGGCGACCCGACGCAAAATACATCCGCCGAGACCGGGTATCTGACGAGGCGTTCCGACTAGACGAAGATCCCGGCGAATCAGATAACCTGGCAGGAGACGGCGAGAGCAAAATCGCCACTACTACACCCTCTAATCAGAGCGAGACTGCAGACGCTGATACGGCTCGTGAAGATATTATAACTAATCCACCCCTCACGACCACTGAACGGGCCCTCTCCGGCTTCGAGCGGCATGCCGGGGGTTCATCGGCGGACCAAACTGGAGAGTCACGAGAAGACACTGATAGCATCGCCGAGATGGATCAGGCGACACAGGACCGACTTCGTGATCTCGGGTATCTCGAGTGAGACGATACTACTGGAGATACGACCGGTTGACTTCCGTCCACGACTGCAGCAATTGACATCCTCCTCCGCGTGACCGCGGCCGAATCCCACGGCACCGCTGGGTTGGGAGTGGCAGGGTTGCAGACTCCCAAGCCAACACACCGTTGGGATCGGTGAGTGACCGGTCGATGGGCAGTCTCTTGGGAGTGGAGTGGCCACCCCGGGACTCCTCTCCGTTGTCGTGTTCGGACACCCAGTGTTGTGTTGGCCACGGGGAGTCCAACAGACTTCGACGGACTCGGAGTGACTTTCTCTGCAACTGTTCGCCCCCGGTGGTTGGTGTGTGATTCCCACAGTGGGGCTCACTCTGTTTCCAGTGTGGGCGGACACTCGAACCGCCAGTTGTCGGGCACTCGGCTACACCGAGGTCGTGACCAGTGCTCCGACGCCTGTATATACGGTGTTTTGGAACAACAACCGTCGGGAATTGCCGCTGTGACGGCGCGTATCCACGCCGTGAACGACGTGGGAGTGCGCCTGTTCTACCTATAAGAGACGCTCTGGAAAGAGTGAATCCCCGAGTAAACTGTTGGTGTCCGTGGAGAATTACAGAGATTCAAGAAGAAAGCCCACGACTTTACTCGTGGGATGAATCTGACACTCCAAGACACGAACCACAAGCGATAGCAAGGACGAGTCTCCAACGCTAACCCATACCTTTAGAATCCAGTATTTCGTCCGATATACTGATGAAGCGAGCCAACCAATTTGATGTTCGCCTCTGCTCTCCAAAGGAGCCTAAGATGCTCAAACAATGGTTGGACGCTTCTGCAAGTCTCTGGAACGAGACAAACTACGCTCGCAGTCAAAACTTCCACGGTGATGAAAGCGTCTGGAACGCCGATACCGGGAGTCTCGAAGGCAAATACAAAGGCGTCCTCAGCAGTTCCGTTGCCCAACAAATCATCCGCAAAAATACTGAAGCGTGGCGGTCGTTCTTCAGCAGTGACGAAAAGTACTACGCCGGGAAACTCGATGAGAAGCCGTCACCACCCGGCTACGTAACGAGGACGACGGGCGAGTGCTTCGCACCTACTCCGCAACGACCAGTACACCATTGAGTGCGGGAAACGCTCCCGACTCGAAGTCCCGATTGGCTCCGAACTCAAAGATGAACTCGGACTGAACCGGAACCAACGCCTTCGCGTTGAAATAGCGGGTGACCCGAAGTGGCATGGTGAGCAGAACCGGCTTGAAATTGCGTACGACGAACTCGAAGAGACATTCAGGGCTTTCCAACCAGTCACCGTTGATGATTCTCGGCTGGATTCACCACTGGCTTCCCACGAAGCCGCCTTGGACGTTGGCGCGAACAACCGTGTCGCCTGCACCGTCTCAACCGGAACTCAATACTTGTAGGAAGGACGCGACCTGTTCGAGAAGTTCCACGACACCACGGAACTCATCGCGCACTATCAGTCGCTTCTCGAAAACCAACGCGAATCCAGCAATCGAATCGCCCGTCTGTACCGAAAGCGCACGAATCGGCGCAACCATGCCCAAGACAGTCTTGTCCGTGACCGTGTCGAACGCTTGTCCGACGAGGGTGTCTCCACGCTGTACGTGGGAGAGATCAAGGGTGTTCTCTCGACGCACTGGTCGGCTCGTGTGAACTCGAAGGCACACAACTTCTGGGCATACCGCCGGTTCATCGACCGTCTCGAAGATGTGTGCGAAGAATGCGGTATCACCGTCGAAACAGAGTCCGAGGCGTGGACGAGTCAAATATGTCCTGAGTGTGGCGAGCGAGAGGAGACGATTTGTCACGAGGACTCGGTACCATGTCTCTGCGGGTTTGAGGGATACGCTGATTCGGTGGCGTCTGAATCGGTCCTGAGGCAGCAGAACATCGCAGTTGGGCCGATGGCACGGCCCGTGTGGCTCAACTGGAACAAACACAACTGGCGGGATGACCACAACCCGCCCTCCATCGCGGTGGAGACACCGGCCAACGAGGGCTGCACAGACCAGAGTATCATATCGGGTGGGAATGCCGCTCCCGGAGAGACTCAGACCGACTGAGACTCCCACGAGAGGAATCCCACGACATTACTCGTGGGTGGATGTCAATCTCGGCTATCTCGATCTGCACAACGTATCTGACAGAAACAGCCGTTGGGTTCGCCTCGTTCGGCTGTGGAGCACAGGATGGTGCCAGTGGCTGCTGACGGTCACATCAATTTCACTCTTCGATGGACCTGACACCGCGTTCTGATTCCCACAACTGAACCAGATTAGCGAGTGCGTCCACGGTCGGTGTTTCTATGTCGTGGGTACGGGCGCGTTCTTTCACCTCGCCGTAGATTGCGTCGACTTCGGTCCGACGGTTCTGTTCAATATCTTGAAACATCGACGAGTGATTAGCGCTCGTCTTCTCGATAACGTCTTTGAGAGCAGCCGTCACACGGCTCTCACTCAGTTCGATTCCTTCAGCGCGAGCAGTGTGGGCTGTCTCTCTGGCGGCTCGCTCGGCAACTGTCGCTCCTGGCCCATCCGCGAGCCCACCGTTTTCGGCGTATGCGAGCGCTGTCGGAGCATTGATACCCGCATTAATAGCGAGCTTCTCCCATCTCCGGCTGGGCATGTCGTCTGCGACGATTGTCTCTACGCCAGCCTCCTGAAATCCATGTGCAATTTCTTCGGCACGGGGATCGGCACCGCCACCGAGCGGACCGATTGTCACCGTTCCCTCACCGGTACAGCTGACTACCCCAGGATTGGCCAGCCGAGCCCCATATGTCGCGGTACCCGCAAAGACTCGCGCATCGAGAGCCGCATCGAGATACTCCTCGGTAAGCCCGTTCTGAAGCGAAATGACGATCTCGCAGGTTCCTGTCGCGAGCGTCTGTGCGGCAGTTTCCGTATCGTACGCCTTTGTGGTGACAATCGCCACGTCCGCACGGCGATTCCGCCCGTTGGTCACTGCTGTCGGTCGAACACGTGTGTTGATGTTACCGGTGATCCGAAGACCGTCGTCTCGGATCCGACGCATATGGGAATCTCGCCCAACAAGTGTCACATCGTGGACACGGGCCAGTAACCCCCCGATAAGGCTCCCGAGGCTGCCGGCACCGAACACGAGTATATCCATATACGGCTCTCGTATCCGGTGAGCAAAAAGAGGTAGCAGACTGTCATCGCTGTGGTCATCGGACGAACGCTCTGAGTTTCTCACTGTTGTCATTCTGTGGACCATCGCGACTGCAGCCGCGAGTCTGTGTGACTGGGCGCTGTCTACGGCTCCTATCTGGTGACTCTGGCGACTGGCTACTTTAGAGTTAATGACTCCTCTAAGCGACTGGTCGACGGTGAGAGATTGCATGCGCTGGTTGAGAGCTGATATCGAAGACAACCCCCTTACTATCAGACCTGTGGTAAAATCAATGATAGACTCAGTGCACGTCCTGTTCTGCCCACCGCAATCTCACTACACAACTGTCATGCAAAGAGGTCGCGCGCGTCTTCGACAGCTTTGATAAGCGCGTCAATCTCTTCAGTAGTCGTGTACAGGTAAAATGAGGCTCGTGCAGACGCAGACGCGCCCATTTTCTCGTGGAGCGGCTGGGTACAGTGATCGCCCGCCCGGATAGCGACACCGTGTTCGTTGAGAATCGACGAGAGGTCGTGTGCGTGGACTCCGTCTACGTTAAACGCCACGAGGGCGCCCCGGTCATCGCCTGGCGGCCCGTATATCTCGACACTATCCATCTCCGAGAGACGGTCGTATGCGTACTCTGCAATGAGTTCTTCGTGTGTTTGGACACGGTCCATCCCGAGATCTTCGAGATAATCGATTGCTGCCTCGAGGGCGACTCCCTGTGAGATCACGGGTGTCCCCGCTTCGTATTTCCACGGAAGGTCTTCCCAGGTGGAATCTTCGAAGCTCACCCGTCGGATCATCTCCCCACCGTAGAGGTACGGCTCCATCTCTTCGAGGATCTCCTCGCGCCCGTAGAGAACACCGATCCCCGTGGGACCGAGCATTTTGTGCCCGGAAAACGCCAAAAAGTCTGCCCCTAGATCGTCCACGTCGACCGGTCGGGTCGGGACCGACTGTGCGCCGTCGACGAAAATGTATGCGTCTTGTTCGTGGGCTAACTCCGACAGTTCCGCAATCGGGTTGATTGTTCCGAGCGTGTTCGAGATGTGGACCGCCGATACCATTTTCGTGTTCTCGTCGATACACTCTCGAGCGTGATCCATGTCAAGTCGGCCGTCGTCACCGACACGGATATACTCCACCGTAGCCCCGGTTCGTTTGGCGATTTGTTGCCACGTCACCAACGAGGCGTGGTGTTCCATCTCCGTGAGCACTACCTTGTCGTCCTCGCCTAATTCCGACAGTCCCCAGGCGTAGGCAACAAGATTTTCAGATTCGGTCGTATTCTTGGTGAAGACGATTTCCTCGCGCCCGTCTGCCCCGATGAACTCCGCGACCCTATCGTGTGCCTCCTCGTAAGCGACCGAAGACTCCTGGCTCAACTGGTGAATCCCCCGGTGAACGTTTGAATTGTAGCTCCGATAGTAATCGGCGATAGACTCGACAACCGGATCAGGTGTGTGGCTTGTCGCTGCGTTGTCGAGATAAACCAGCGGTAACGTATCGTCAGGCCCCTCTCCACGAGCCGTGACATCCCCGCCGACGTTCCGCTCGAGAATCGGGAAATCAGCCCGCACCGCCTCAATGTCGAAAGGATACTGTTCCTGAACTCCCATGTATTTATCTTAGACTCCAGGAGGTAACATCTCTTTGGTTTGTCGGCTAT
>JAQCMZ010000284.1 GCA_028274825.1 Haloferacaceae archaeon | reverse complement strand
AGGCCCCGTTGACAGGGCTGTATCCGTTGCAATGTATGTCCTCGGTCACAATTGGACGGCTACCGTTGAAGGGTCACGCGAAAGCGTCTGTGAACCCCGAGGAAACACGGAACCTCACACTCCACTTCGTGGAATCCTCGCCCTTTAGGACGGGGAGGATGTCAATCGTCACTACTGGCGTCGTGAGTGGTGACCCCATTCGAGAGACGATTCCCATGCAGTTCGGTGTGATGCTCCCGTGGCTCGCGATCTATGCTGGCGGATACCTACTTCCGGCAGTCTACAGGCGGAATAGTCCTGCTTTCAACAGTATCGAGCGTGGTATCTACGCTGTCGCCGGATTCGTGACTCTCGGCCTCACTGGTCTTCTCGCTGTCAGGCCCAGCCTCTATCCTGTGATGGTGCTTGCGCTCGCCGTGTTGAGTCTCGTGCCGATCCTGACAGTCCGATATCGCGAGTCCTAAGCTGACACAGCGTCGCGGCTATCGGACCCGTCGACTCCTCTTGGCAAAAGAGTGTCCCACAAGGGCTCACACTCGTTGTCGGTGTTAATCCCCACCTGCTAGAGCGGCGGTTTAATTTGGCGTGAACGTTGAGTGTGTGGTATGGAGACGCACAATCGGACAGTTCGGACCGATGTCCGCGAACTCGGGGCGTTGCTCGGTGACGTGCTTTCCGCAGAGACGTCGACAGAGGCCTTCGAGACGGTTGAACGCCTTCGGAAGTCTGCAATCGCGTATCGGCGAGGAAACGCAAAGAGCCGTGAGACACTGCAGACGTCAGTCGAGAACCTCTCGACCACCCGAGGTGGGATTATCGCCCGGGCATTCACGACGTATTTCGAGTTAATCAATCTTGCCGAGGAGCGCGAGCGGGTGCGCGAGACGAGGACGATTTCTTCTGAAGACGCACAACACGACTCGTTCGAGGCCATAATCGCTGAGTTCGCCGCCGCAGGCGTCGACTCTGCTGAGTTAGAGTCGATACTTGCGGACGTGCTCATTGAGCCGACATTCACCGCCCACCCGACCGAGGCGCGGCGGGCTACCGTGAAGTCGAAACTCCGGTCGATCTCGACACATCTAGAGGAACTCGACGAACGCCGTCTCACCGACCGCGAGCGAGACGACATTTGGCGCGACATCACCGCCGAGGTGACGAGTCTCTGGGGGACCCGCCAGGTGCGACAGCGACAACCCGAGCCTGTTGACGAGGCGCGAAGTATCCGGTGGTATCTCGAGAACACCCTGTTCGATGTCGTTGGCGACGCATACGAGCAGTTCGAGAAAACAATCTCTCAAGAGTACGACGATGTTGACTGTCCGAAACTGTTCGAGTTCAATTCGTGGGCTGGCTCAGACCGTGACGGAAATCCGTACGTGACGCCCGACGTCACCGAGCAGACGCTCGAGGGACAGCGCTCGGTCGCCCTGGAAAAGTACTACGACCAGTGCAAGCGACTCTCGGCGGAATTGAGCCAGGACAGCGACCGATACAGTATCACCCCCGCGCTTGCAGAGTCGATCGAGGCCGACGCCGAGCGCTTCCCGGCGGCCGCCGAAGAGGCTCGAGAGCGGTATCCCGACGAGTTGTACCGGCAGAAACTGAAGCTCATGCGCGAACGACTCGGCCGTGTTGACGATATCCGCCCGGGTGGATACCCTGACAGTGATGCGTTCCTCGCGGATTTGGATCTCATCGCCGAGTCGCTGTCAGCCGAGGGGTACACGGTGATGCGGGAGACGTTCGTCGACCCACTGCGGCGGCAAGTCGACACGTTCGGATTCATTCTCGCCTCGCTGGATCTTCGTGATCATCGGGAAAACCACACTGAAGCAATCGCCGAAGTGGCCGCCGTCGAAGGGCTCGACTATCGGGCCATGACCGAGGCCGAGCGGAGTGAGTTCCTCACCGAGGCCATCCTCCAGTCTGAGCCGATTGTCGACACGGCAGACCCAGGCGATATCTCTGACACCGCACAGCAGGTTCTCGACCGGTTTTGCGCGCTGTCTGACTGGCAATCCGAGTACGGGACCCAGGCGATCGACAGCTACTGTATTTCGATGACGGAAGAGCCGAGTCACGCACTCGAGGTGCTGTTCTTGGCCGATCAAGTCGGTGTCGTCGCGCTTCCAGATCACTGTGGGATTGACGTCGTCCCGCTGTTAGAGACGGCATCTGCGCTCAACGGTGCCGAGCGAATCCTCGGGACGCTCTTCGAGAACGAGGCGTACAGTGCCGCGCTCGAGGCGCGCGATGGTGTACAGGAGGTGATGCTCGGGTACTCTGATTCGAACAAGGAAAACGGATTTCTCGCCGCTAACTGGGATCTCTATAAAAATCAGCGCCGACTCGCGCAGTTCTGCCGGGATGAGGAGGTCACACTCCGATTGTTCCACGGTCGTGGCGGGTCGATCTCTCGTGGCGGCGGCCCGATGAACGAGGCGCTGCTCGCGCTCCCCAACGAAACCGTCACTGGTGAGGTGAGATTCACCGAACAGGGCGAAGCAATCGCAGAAAAGTACTCTAACCGCCGGATCGCCCAGCGGGAACTCGAGCAGATGCTCGACGCGCAGGTCCGTGCCCGGCAGAATGCACACGCGGAGCCGACGGAGAATGTTCCCACCGAGTGGATTGGGGCGATGGAGACGATGGCGTCTGCCGCGCGCGAGACGTACCGCGAGTTGCTAGAGACAGACGGGTTCGTCTCCTACTTCAGCCAGGCCACGCCGATTTCTGTCGTCGAAAATCTCAATCTCGGCTCTCGACCGGCATCTCGGTCCGGCGAGCGGACGGTAGAAGACCTCCGCGCCATCCCGTGGGTATTCTCGTGGACACAGACCAGACTGATTCTCCCGGGGTGGTATGGGGTCGGGTCTGGAATCGACGCGTATCTCGACGAGGTTGGCGATGAGGCAGGCCTCGACACGCTGGGCGAGATGTACGACGAGTGGCCCTTCTTCCAGACCACTCTCGATAACGCGGGAATCGCGATGGCGCGAACTGACCCGGAAATCGCCGCAGAATACGCCGACCTCGCCACTGCTGACCTCCGTGAGCGGTTCTTCCCCGATCTCACAGCCGAATACGAGCGTGCATGCCAACTTACTCTTGCGATTACCGGCCGAGACAAGCTTGTTCGGCGGGAGTGGTTCTCGGAGAGTCTCGACCGTCGGAACCCATACGTCGACCCGCTGAATCTCCTTCAGGTCGATTTACTCGGTCGAACCCACCGCACTGACGAGGAAGAACGCACCCTTCGGCTCACGATCAATGGCATCGCCGCGGGGATGAAAAACACAGGCTGAGACTCCCCTGCAGAGCCGTCACGACAGAGTGGATCTGCCGATATCTGAGAGAACCCGTCAGGATTGTCCAATCGCAAGGTCTATGCTCGTTTGACCAGACGATTGCCCAATTCTCTGAGAGCCCGGCCGACACGGCCACATCGTGGCCACCAACAACTGTATGCAACTGAAATTCATACTGTAGTTCAAATGAAAGAGAGTCTCGATGTTGGAATCCTCCAGCAGAATCCGGTGGTTGGTGATGTCTCGGGAAACGCCGACCGGATAGCCAGCGAATACGCTCGCATTGCCCAAGAGGATCCGGATATCGTTCTCACGCCAGAACTCTCGCTCGTAGGGTATCCACCTCGGGATCTCCTCCATCGGCCGGGTATACTCGATGCACAGCACGCGGCTCTCGAGACGCTTGCTCGACAGACGGCTGACGGACCACCGCTAATCGTCGGTGTCACACTGCGGACTGACAGCGAGACGGGCCCGCCGCTGTATAATTCGGCTGTCGTGTTGCGCGATGGGAACCGAGGTGCACCCTACTACAAACGGTTGCTTCCAACCTACGATATTTTCGACGAACACCGGTATTTCCAGGCCGGGACCGACCCGACGCTCGTGTCTGCAGGCGATATCGATGTCGGAGTGACGATCTGTGAAGATGCGTGGCACGATGCCGTCGTCACTGGAAACACTCGCCACGAGGTGGACCCGCTGGGCGAGACAGCCGACCGGGGTGCTGATGTGATACTCTCGCTTTCAGCCAGCCCGTTTAGTCTCGATAAACCGTCGCGACGTGAGACTCGGTTTCTGGACCATGCTGCGCGGACAGAATGTCCGGTCGTCTTCGCGAATCAGGTCGGCGGCAACGACGAACTGATCTTCGACGGCAACTCGTTCGCCGCCGCCGGGGGGTCGATTATCGAGAGACTCAGTGGCTTCGAATCCGAGACGACTGTGCTGGAGGTGCCACTCGAGCGCGACCCGGCTGATCCGATTGCCAGATACGACCGTCACCCGGCTGCACAGGCCCGGTCAGCACTCAAACTCGGGCTTCAGGATTACTTCTCGAAGACGGGATTCGACGAGGCGGTAATCGGCCTCTCCGGGGGAATCGACTCTTCGGTGGCGGCTGCACTCGCCAGTGACGCACTCGGAAGCGACAACGTCTACGGCGTCTCCTTACCCAGTCATGTCACGAGCCAGCCTAGCATCACAGACGCTCGCGCCGTCGCGACGAATCTCGGAATCGAATTCGACGTGCTTCCCGTCGACGATACTATCGCCGCGATCGATCAGACGCTCGCTGAACACGGTGACCCGCTCACTGGTGTCGCGGCCGAAAACATTCAAGCCCGTGTCCGGGGAGACGTGTTGATGGGACTCGCGAACGAGCGTGACGCGCTTGTGCTCACACCCGACAACAAAAGCGAAGCCGCAATCGGCTATTGCACCCTCTACGGCGACACTGTCGGTGCGCTTGCCCCGCTTGGAGACTGTTACAAAGGGCTCGTGTACGATCTCGCGACGGTATTCAATTCCTCCCCGCCGTCTGATCGCGCTTCTCCGGTCATTCCGGACTCGGTCCTCGGAAAGACACCGACTGCTGAACTCCGTGAAGGCCAGACTGACACGGACGAACTCCCGCCGTACGAACAGCTCGATCCCGTGTTGGAATCGTATCTGGAAGACGGTGCGGGCCGTCGTGACCTCAGTGAACAGTATCCCGACGATATTGTTGACGAGACACTCGGCCGATTGACGCGTGCAGAGTTCAAACGCCGGCAGACCCCGCCGCCACTGCGTATCACCAGAAAGGCACTCGGGCGTGGCTGGAATTACCCTATCGCCGCCGACTACGATCACATCACAGAGTCGGGCAAAGACTGAGCGGAAGCGACGCGACCCGACCCGACCCGACCTGACCCGACCCGACCCGACCTGACCCGGCCCGATTCGACTCGAGTTGATTCAACTCAACGCCGACCGGTTCAGAGACTCTGACCCCGGCGTGTCGAAACCGTCACAGTGGACCCTGACACGACTGTCCCTCGGCCACAGCCGCTTTGTTTGTCTCTTGTAGTGAATCTG
>JAQCMZ010000423.1 GCA_028274825.1 Haloferacaceae archaeon | reverse complement strand
AGGCCTCGAAGGCGCGCCTTTCATTGAGGACAACGGCATCGATCTTGGAGGACTCGAAGAGGAGTCGGTCGTCTTCGAGGGGCCAGCGACCGAAGCGGCTCGGGCATTCCCGGCAAACGTCAACGTCGCTATCTCGCTTAGTCTGGCTGGGATCGGCCCGGAAGAGACAGCAGTCACGATTGTCGCCGATCCCGACGAGACGAACAACGTTCACCAGATTGAGGCCGAGGGTAGTGCCGGCCGAATCCAAACGACGGTCCAGAATGTCCCGTCACCGACGAATCCAAAGACGAGTTATCTCGCCGCACTCTCGGCAATCGAGAAGCTTCGCGGCATAACCGGGGCCACGAGCACTGGAACGTGATTTGACGGGCGTGGTCATCGCGCAAATGCAGCCACTCAATCTCGTGAGAGCGAGGATTATCGTCTTCAGAGCCGGTTGGTATGTCACCTACGCCTGCAATCGCGGCATCGAAGAGGGCCCGTTCGACGAGGCGCTCAGTGGGTGCGGGCGCGATGGTACCCGATTGCTCAGTTCGAAATACTGAGCGGAACACTCACCGACGAGATAACGGGTGCCCTCATGAGGGAATAAGAAACCAATGGACTCGCCGGGATTTGAACCCGGGGCCTCTTCCTTGCGAAGGAAGCGATCTGCCGCTGATCTACGAGCCCGTATCTAAATCAGTTCTAGAGTTCACTTGTACCTGTTGTTTCAGGTCCCAGGCTGCGTGTTGTGCCCGTGGTCGGGTGCAGAAGATTCCACATCAAGCAGGCGGAGCCGCCCGGCCACTAGCCCGAGCAGGAGCCCTGTGAAGTGAGCAATCAGTGCCACGCCTGCTCCACCAGTCACCACCGTCACCCCGACGGCGATAATCGCGCCAAGGCCCAACTGGACGCGGGGAGGCAACCGTAGTGAGTCCACCAGCGTGATCGAGGCTGTGTTTCCAGCTATCAGGTAGCCCAGCACTGCGAAGATAGCGCCGCTAGCCCCGAGCACTCCCTGTGAAGGACCTATGAGATTCCCGAGCACGACTTGTGCGAGGCCGGCGACAGCGCCTGTTGAGATGAAAAACAGATGATACCGGAGTGTACTCGTGCGGCGCTCTAGCAGTAGTCCCAACAGAACGAGTGCCACGGCGTTGCCGAGAAGATGAGAGAGCCCTGCGTGTGCGTACACGCTCGTGACGATCACCCAGGGACGGGCGACGAACGTCGGATCTAGCAGGAACAACACTCTGGCAGCCCCCAGAAATGCGGTGACCTGCTGCAGCGCGAATACACCCAGAATGACAGCCAGTGTATGGGCTGTCGGGCTCTGGGCTACCCACTGGCCGAACGGCGGTGATTGCTGGCCCACGCCGACATCAGCCGAGTCGCGAGTAGGCCCAGAGCGGGGACCAGATCGACCGGACATATCCAATCTACGAGCCAGAGCGTAAAAAATGCCGCCCACCTGCTGGCTTGCAGGAATTCAGCAGGAGTTTCGTCAATTGAGGTCAGTATCGTTCCGACCAACCGCGGCGAGCCAGACTCGGCAGTGTGTGACTCGAGTCAAAATCGCCTGAGAGACGACACTTGGAGGATGAAAAATCGAAAACGGGGTGTCGAGTCGCGCAACCGCGAGCAATCAGTACAGACCGCGAGTCAGTCTTCGAGGACGATTTCGATACTCACGTCGTTGGGAACTTGGATCCGCATGAGTTGACGGAGCGCGCGTTCGTCGGCGTCAATATCGATCAGCCGTTTGTGAACACGCATTTCCCAGTGTTCCCAGGTCGCAGTGCCTTCGCCGTCTGGCGACTTGCGTGCGGGGACTTCCAGCGTCTTGGTCGGGAGCGGAATCGGGCCCGACAGCGCGACACCGGTTGATTCTGCGATGTCTCGTACGTCGTTGCAGATATCCTCAAGGTCCTCCGGGCGGGTGCCAGCCAGACGGACGCGTGCCTGTTGCATCGATTACCGCTCGTCCACGCTGAGCACCTTCCCAGCGGCGATGGTTTGACCCATGTCGCGGATTGCGAAGGAACCGAGTTCAGGAATCTCGCCGGATGGCTCGATGCTGAGGGGTTTTTGCGGTCGAACCGTCACGACCGCAGCGTCACCGGACTTGATGAAGTCCGGATCTTCATCAGCAATCTCACCAGACGAGGGGTCGATCTTCTGGTCGATCGACTCGACAGTACACGCGACTTGCGAGGTGTGAGCGTGGAACACAGGCGTGTATCCGGCGGTGATGACCGAGGGGTGCTGCATGACGACAATCTGTGCCTGGAAGGTTTCCGCCACGCTCGGCGGGTCGTCAGCCGGGCCACAGACATCGCCACGGCGGATATCGTCTTTACCGATGCCACGCACGTTGAACCCGACGTTGTCGCCAGGCTCCGCACGGGGCACTTCCTCGTGGTGCATCTCGACAGTCTTCACTTCGCCGCCGACATCGGACGGCTGGAAGGAGACGGTATTACCAGTCTCCATGATTCCAGTCTCGACACGGCCGACCGGGACCGTTCCGATACCTGAGATGGTGTAGACATCCTGAATCGGCAGTCGAAGCGGTGCGTCCGTCGGTGGCTCCACTTCTGGCAGATTGTTGAGCGCTTCCAGCAGGTTCGGTCCGTCGTACCAGTCGGTGTTGCTGGAACTTTCGGCGACGTTGTCGCCCTCGAACGCGGAAATCGGGATGAACTTCGCGTCGTCGGGGTTGAATTGGACCTGCTTGAGCAGATCATTGACCTCGGAGACGACCTGGTTGTAGTCAGACTCGCTGTAGTCGACGATATCCATCTTGTTGATGCCGATGATGAGCTCGTTGATTCCCAGCGTTCGTGCCAGGAACACGTGCTCGCGGGTCTGCGGTGCGACACCGTCGTCAGCCGCGACGACGAGCACCGCGTTGTCCGCCTGTGAGGCTCCCGTGATCATGTTTTTCACAAAGTCACGGTGGCCTGGACAGTCCACAATGGTGAAGTAGAAGTCGTCAGTGTCGAACTCTTGATGGGCGATATCGATGGTGACACCGCGTTCTCGCTCTTCGGCGAGATTGTCCATCACATAGGCGAACTCGAAGCCACCTTTGCCCTTTTCTTCGGCTTCTTCTCTGTGCTGTTCGATTACGTGCTCGGGTACGCTCCCCGTCTCGTAGAGGAGTCGTCCGACCAGCGTACTCTTTCCGTGGTCGACGTGGCCAATAATGGCGAGATTCTGGTGTGGTTTATCGCTCATGATGATTGCGCGCTAAGGCGCTACGTGGTAACTGTTTTGGCCGATTAGGCTAAAACCGTTTCGATACCCGTCATAACCGATCCCGACGCTTGCTTGCGATTCGCGTCACCTACGACTGCACTGAGATGACACGATATCGCGACGTTCGGCACCGAGAGGCACTCAGCACCGAGAAAGGAGCGCGATTACAGGTCTTGGCAGGGGCCACTCATCAGAGACCCCTCAGTTTGCGGGCGCCGATGTCGCGGGTCAGTCGAGACGTTCGATATCCGAAAAAATCGCGCTAGCGGTTTCGGGGCCGCCGGCGCCTCGGCCGCTGACGTTGAGTCGGCCGGCATGTTCGGTATCCAGTTGGATGATATTTCGAGTCCCAGAGACAGCCAGCGTCCCGTTTTCCGGGATCAGACGTGGGCCGACTCGGACCCCGTCTCGCGTCGCCTCCCCGATCAGCCGGACAGTCCGGCCGTCATCCCCAGCCAATCTGAGTGCGCTCCCGGGGATATCACGGATCCCGTCGACGGCTGCGTCGGCGAGGGTGAATTCACGGGCCTCGTCGGGGTCACCGGCAGTTCCGTACGACAGCACATTCGCGAGAATCACACACTTCAGCGCCGCGTCAGTCCCGTTGACATCGAACGAGGGATCCGTCTCAGCGACACCGAGATCCTGCGCTTCCGCGAGGACATGATCGTAATCGAGACCCTCAGCGGCCATCCGGGTGAGAATGAAGTTAGCGGTCCCGTTGAGCACACCTCTGGCAGTTTTGATGCGCTCGGGGCCGAAGTCTTCCACAGTCGAGACAGCTGGGATCGCGCCGCCAACGGTCGCTTCGAACCGAAGTTGGCCGGTGCTTTGCTGGACCAGCCGGGAGATATCGTCGAATCGTTCCGCGACAGGGCCCTTGTTCGCGAGTACGACGTGTCGGTCAGACTCCAGTGCTGCCCGGACGTGAGAAAAGCCGGGTTGAGCGTCTCCAAGTGTTGTCGGTGTCGCCTCCACGAGCACGTCGTATTCACCGTCGAGAGCGCTTTCTCTGCCGGCTTTGCCGACGGTGTCGGTCTCGCGTTTGCGCGTCAACGCAGCCTCGACATCAATCCCCGCAGGATCGACTGCAGCACTCTCAGAATCAGCCAGTGCCGTCACTGTGTGGCCGTGTGTGTCTGCAAGTTCAGCGACTGCCGTCCCGACGGCACCGACTCCGAGAACAGCGACTCTCACGGGTCCACCTCCATGAGCGGCTCAATCACGTCGAGTTCCTTCTCCGAGGCCAACTCCTGGACGACACGCAACACTTCGCTAGCCTCACCGGCTTTCGCGGCGAGCCGGAGTCGAGCGCTCGATTGTTCGTCAGTCCCCCGTGCACCAGACAGTGACACGTCTTCGACAGAGGCTGCCAGTGACTCTTCGATCCGCTGGAGCGAGTCTGAAAGGTCAGTGTCGATGAGATGGCCGACCAGGACCAGAACTACTTCTTCGCCGTACTCTTCGGTACCTGCCTGGATCACGTTGACACCCTCACCGCGGAACGCTTCGATAATACCGTCAAAGGCCTCGGGAGGGCATTCAAAATCAACCTCGACAGGGATCCGACCGCGGGGCGTCATGTTACCTCGTTCGTGATATATCGAGAGGAGATTGCCGCCGTTATCGGCAATAGGTCGCAGCGCGGCGAGCAGTTGGCCCGGTTCGTCAGCCAATTCGAGTCGAACGGTGTGTGTGGTCGGGTTGGGAGAGACAGTCCGGCCGCCGTCCGGTTCTGTCTCCGAGTCCTGACCGGACTGAGAATCTGAATCCGTGTCCGCTGTCAAGCGATCACCGGTCGTCTCTCCACTGTGCTGGTTGTTTGCGGGCTCGTCGTTCACACTGCCACCCCCCAAGTCCAGGCCCAAACCGCGTCCCCGGCGTGTCCGGCCACAGGACTTTGCCCCGTGATTATCGGCGCGGAAACTCGGCGCTTCGGTTCCGCGTCGACACTTCTCGTGTTGATGCCCGCATTCATATCTCTACCGTGTCACGCCGTGCTGTATAAGCCTTCGGCGATGGCAGACGTTGCCCGACAGTTACAGAAATCGAGACGGAAACTCACTAATATCATAAAACCGACACGAGCCCACAGAGTCGTCGTGTCGCGCTCAAATGGAATCCACGCCATTCAGTCTTCGATACCCAATATGAACGTAGAAGAATTCTGTAAGATGGTTTTCTCCTTCTCCCTCTTGAGTTATCTGACGTCTCTGGACAAAATCACTTGTGTCAATTTTCATCTGAAAATCGTATTCTGTTTCAATGATTCTATCAGGTTTCCTCTTTTTTGAAAGATCTCTAAAATACCGTTCTATACTATTTGCATAAATGTACGCAGGACGCAATGATGACTTAATCCGCGGAGGTAGGTATTTTCCAATTCGGAGAGCCAAATTTGTGACCATTGTCATATCCGTATCGGATTTGGGCCTATAAATCTATTCAGGAACAATGACTCCCAATATTGTCGTGTGAGTCGTGTATCAACTGAGAATCAAAGTATCCAATTGTCATAAGATTGTATGGAGGTGTTGGATGACTAATGCAGTACGCTCTTGGGGAGAGGATTGTTGGTGAGTTCTCAGCAGTAGCTGGAAGTCACAGCAGGCAAGGGTGACGCGACCGCATCACCCGACGAACAATGGTCCCTCTCAAGACGTTCGTCTCGGAGCGTCGCGCCGCGAACCTGCTGGAACAGGTTCGCTGGCGCGACGGCGTCTATTGCCCACGCTGCCGTGGCGAATCTGTGATTCGGTACGGCAGCTATCGCGTG
>JAQCMZ010000417.1 GCA_028274825.1 Haloferacaceae archaeon | reverse complement strand
GATTCGTTGGGGCTGCAGTTCGGCGAGTGCACCGCGGTCGACGTACAGGAATCCGGCACCCCACGGACCGAGCAGCCATTTGTGGCCCGAGCCCGCGATGAAGTCAGCGCCCCACGTGTCGACGTCCACTGGCATTTGGCCTGGCGATTGCACTGCATCAAGCATTACCAGCGTGTCTGTTTCGTGGGCAATATCGACCATTTCTGACACCGGCAACTGCGTCCCGTAATTCCACGACAGCGAGCTCACGCACAGTAACCGAGCGTCTTCCAACGCCGATTGCAGGGCGTCCAGATCGATACGGCCAGCCTCTGTCGTGACGGTCCGGATTTCAACTCCGTGGAGGTCGCGCATCCGCGCCCACGGCAGAACCCCGGCGGGATGCTCCAAATCAGTCCGCACGACGATATCTCCGGGATTCCAGTCGATACTCGTGGCTACGTGATTGATTCCGTCGACGGTGCTGTCGGTCAGCGCGATCTCGGCGGGTGCTGCACCCAAGTGAGCGGCCACTGTCTTCCGAGCCCGCTCGGTTAGGTTCTTAGCCGCTGGATACGGCCCCTCTGCGCTCGGAGCGTCGAACTGCTGGTGGTGGAGAAACTCTGTGACAGCGTCGACCACGGTCCGAGGGCTGGGGCTACTGGCACCAGTGTTGAGGTAGACATCTTCCTGTAGGGCGGGAATATCCGCTCGCAACGTTTCCGGGTTCATACTACTGTATTGTGTGAGCCACCTATTTACAGGTGGTCACGGTGAGTGCCACGGAGCGTGATACCGAGGACTGAGGCAATTCACACGAATCACTGGCCGGAAGGGCCCGAATTACCGGGCAGAGACGTCTGGGATACCGTCTTCTTTCAGCGCTTTTGCGATTGTGTTGAGCTGCATTTCGTCGGTCCCGGCGGCGATCCGACGACTCCGCGTGAATCTGTAGAGGAACTCTAAGGGATGGCCCTGCTGATACGCGCGGGCACCGACGGTCTGAACGGCTTCGCTGACGACTTCTTCAGCGATTTGTGAGCAGTGAAGCTTCGCCACGGAAGTGGTGAGTCTCGAGGGTGCATTCGTCGTCTCGTCGGCACTCGCAGCCGACTGGTACACCACGGACGCGGCAGTCTCGATTTTTCGGTACATCTCCGCGAGTTTCCACTCCATTCCCTGGAAATCGTCGATTTGTTGGTCGAACTGCTCACGCTCGCTGGCCCAGTCCAGCGCCTGTTCTAACCCTGCCTCCGCCCAGGCGACGGTGAGTGCGGAACTGCCAAGCCGCTCCCAGTTGAGCGAGATCAGCTGCTGTTTGAATCCGTCGTCTCCCCGGGTCAACACGTTTTCTTCTGGGATCACGACGTCATCGATCGTGAAGTGAGTCTGGCTATACCCTGCCATATTCGTGTACGACTCTTCAATTTCGATTCCGGGGTCGTCGAGCGGGAGCACGACAGAGCCGAGGCCCTCTGGGAACCGAACCCACGTCACAGCGGCATCGGCGAAGGGCACTCCACCCACCCAGATCTTCTCGCCGTTACAGACTAGTTGTCCGTCTTCTTCGGTTACCTCGGTGTCCATAGACCCAGCATCTGAGCCAGCGTCCGGCTCGGAGATGGCGATCGAAATGTAACTGTCTCCGGCGGTCACCGCCGGCAGATATTCCTGCTTCACTGATTCCGACCCAAAGAGGTCAATCGCCCGCGGTCCCACTGAACATTGAGTGTACACGAACCAGCCCGTATCTGGGCATACCCGACCGACCGCCTCGGTGAGCAGCATGACGGCTACATCTGACATGCCTTGACCGCCGTACTCTTCGGAGATTGACGGACAATAGAGGTTCTCGTCGGCGAGTCGCTGTAGATTTTCCCAGGGTACGTCACCCTGCCAAGTGTATGCATCTTCGGCAAACTCCGTGGCGACGGATTCAGCGTGCTCCGCAAATGCCTGTTGTTCTGGGTTGAGAACGGACATACCCCAATAATACGGTGAATCGACAAAAAACATGATGGTCCGCACTGGACAACTAGCCCGTTACCGGTGGATACAGTATCGTCGAGACAACCACCACAGTGACCGAGTGCATATTTCATCAAGTCACCTTCGCCCACTCATGACAACACAGTCTCGCACCGTCAGAACCGATTACAACCTCTGTAAAAAAGCGAGATATCGCCGGTTAACAATGATGAAAGAGCCACTGATTCGACGTGAGCCGTCGAGGACAGCGTGAGGTGCCAATCACGAACGTAGTCGAAAAGCCAATAACTCATATCCGTTCGGAGTGACTGCTGAGGTAGTGTTCGCGCTGTCTGTCACCTCGATTGCGTTGATTGGCGGGGCCGTCTTTCTCGCTGGTGTTGTGAACGGTGTGGCCGGGTTCGGCTTCGCTCTTGTCGGGACGATGGCGTTAGCGTCTGTTTTTGACCCAGCGACGGCTGTCGTATTCATGATCGTCCCGATTTTGGCTGTCAACCTCACGCTCGTGCGCGAACTTGACACCGGGACGCTCAGAAGCTGTGGGAGTCGGTTCGGACCACTCATCGCCGGTGCGCTAATCGGTACGGTCGCCGGAATGGCCGTGTTAGGGTCACTCCCGGCTCAGCCACTTCGGGTGGGTCTTGGAGCTCTCACACTCAGCTTCGTGGTGACGTCGGCGTCGCCAATCGCGCTTCCGGGCGTTGCACGACTCTCCGGGACTACCGCCGAACGACCGGCCATAATGGCGAGTATCGGCGCGATATCTGGACTGCTGTTCGGCGGAACCAATGTGGGAGTGCAGTTTATCGCGTATTTACGAAGTCGGGACCTGGGCCATGGGCTGTTCGTGGGCGTCGTTGCGATGGTGTTTCTAGGCTTGAACGGTGCCCGGGTCCTGACAGCCGCACTGGTCGGACTGTATCCCGGCGCAGAAGTGTTCGGGGCGTCCCTGGGGGCGGCTGCCATCGCCACGGTGGGTGTGACGACCGGGTCCTGGGTCCGCGGGGCTGTCGGTGAATCACTTCGAGAATCACTGGTATTGGTGCTGCTCGCCGGCATCGGCATGCGACTCGTGCTCGGGGGACTTGGAGTCGTCTGAATCCAGTCGTTGTGTATCTCCACACCGGGTGGCCAAAGGCAGCTCAAACGAACAAAACAGGGCATGTCAACTGCCGGAGCACGGTCTCAAGCTCCGCTGACTGGGAGTCACCGCTCGTTGGCGGATAGCTAGCGGAAGCCTCGCTCTTCAGGGCGGGGAGGAAATCAAGCAGTCACGATCGGACTACCTAGCTTGCCGGGGATTCGCAGTCGGCTGTGAGATCCGACACATAGCTAACTTTCTCAAAATAGTATCAGCTGTCCGAGAGGTTCGCACACGACTTGCAGATTACACGCTCGTTGTCTCATAGCCCATGGCGGCGGCAAACCAGAGCACTGAACGGTCAAATTTCCATCAGAGTGATAACCTTCACGATGATTAATGCTGTTCTTTCCAGAAATATTATA
>JAQCMZ010000411.1 GCA_028274825.1 Haloferacaceae archaeon | reverse complement strand
CTCAGTGATACCAGTTAGCAAATACCAGCTACGTTGCCGAGATTTCACTCTGGCGATTGTAGCATACAGTCGTCCCGGGTCCCGTGACGACTCCAATCGATCCGCAGATGATACGATTGGAGGCAAGCAGAGTCTCTCTTGGACGGTTGCGGAGAGACCGCGGTCGAACCCAACGGTCTGAAACGAGTTACATTACTCTCACCGGCCACAGCGGTGAGTTTCTCCGACAGCACCGTGGGCCGGGTGAGACTGCCTGACTCTGAGACAGTTCATAGCACACAAATTGAAGCCGGCGACAGCCGCGGTATGCGAGACGGGTTCTGTCGTGTCAGACACAGTTGGTCTGAATGTCGCGAGACTGACCACCGTCGAGATGCTCAATCACCATCAGATGAGGATGGTTCCAGACTGATGATCGTCGCAGGTGGTGCCAGGTCACGCCGCCCCCCGAGTGTGACCCCGAAGAGAATGGCCAACCCCAGCCCGTAAGCGAACATCAACGGGACAGTGACGAGAAACATGGTGACGATATCGGCTGGAGTGAGCAACGCCGCGAGTGAAAGCAGCGCAATCGTCACCTCACGCCATCGACCCCGGAGAGCAGCGTACGGGATACCTGCAGAATTGAGAAGCACCAATAACACAGGAATATCGGCGAGGATCCCGATTCCCGCGGTGGTGAAGATAATCAGCCAGAAAAAGTCGTTGATCCGGTAGGTGACGAGCATCTCTGCCCGGAGTGCGTCCGCCACCAGATACGAGATCAATCCTGGCGCGATTAGCGAGTACCCGAGTGCGAACCCACCGACGAGCCCGGCAGTCAACGCCCCAGTCCAGGCAAAGACCTGCCGGCGGTGTCCTCGAACCCACCCACGGTCGCGCAGAGCGGGCCACGCGTAGTAGGTCAACATCGGCAGGATCGCCAGTAGCCCAGCCAGCACCGAGAATTTCACCATGAACACGAGTGCCTCGACCGGATGGAGTGTAATCACAGTGAAATCTTCAGGATTCACTGTCGCGGGCAACCGGCTGGTGAAGTCGCTCCTGACATCACCAAGTCCGCCAAGATACATCCAGGTGAATGTTCCTGCCATAGCGATCATGAACGACAGGACGATCCGGAATGACCGCGACCGGATCGAGTCGAACACGAACTTGAGATCGGTGTAGTAGCCACCGATATCGTCATCGTCAGTGCCGTCTGTGAGTTCGCTCATGAACGTTGTCCCCGCTCTCGAAGCACGGTCACCGACGTTTTCGACTGTCTCGGCAGTTGACTGCGCTGCTGCGGGGGTCGGGGCGTCGGATGCGGGGTCGTCCCCTACTGCACCGTCAGATTCCCCAGACTCTGCCGCGTCAGGGAGCTGTGATTCCTCCTCGGATTCTGCTTCTGCCTCGTCGAATCGGTCGAGAATGGCCTGTGCGCGGTCGGGGTCGTCCTCGTCGATGGCCTCCTGTGCCAGCGCGAGAGCGTCGTTTTCCGTGAGCGCTTCGAACGCCTGTCGCGGGGCCGCATTGATCCCGCCGATATCTAACTCTGAGAGGTCAACCGCCGTCGGGTCACCGTACTGACTATTGGGATTAACCTCAAGATCCACGTACACGGCATACAGAACCGCCAGGAGACCGACGATAGCTGCTGTGACGGCCGCGTGACTGGCGACGGTGACGACCGGATCGTCGATCAGTCCGTCGCCTGGCGGGAGAATCCGCTTGCCACTACCGAGTGCTGACAATGCGCTGTTGACGGCCACACGTCCGCCGTATTCGTAAAACACGTATACGACCGCTCCACCAGCGCCTGCAGTGCCGACGACACTGTTCCAACGAGCCCGGACGGCCCCGAGAACGTCGATCTGCTCACTACCCCGCTTTGCCGTGACAACCACCTTGGCGAGATACAATGAAAAGGCATACAAGATGATCAACGGGATCGCCCACATGATCTGGGTGAACGGATCCGGCGGGGAAAACATCGCTCCGAACACCACAATTGCCAATACAGCGTACCGCCACTTGTCGCGGAACGTCTCGTACTGGACGATCTCACCGTAGGCCAAGCCGGTGACTAACAACGGCATCTGGCCTGCAAGTCCGAACGACAATGACAGGAAAACGATGAATTCCGTCCACATGACGATTGAGTAACTCGGATTGAATCCTGCTTCCAACCCGAAGCCAGCGAGGAATGAAAACATCACCGGGAAGAACGCCAAATACCCGTACGCGACGCCAACACTCAACAGTCCAACCGACAACAGTCCAATCACGAGAATCTTCCACCGGGCGAGAGGGCTCTGAGGCAACATCCCCCGGTCACGGAGGGCATCTCGGCCGAAATACAGGAGCGCCGGGAGCCCGAGGAATATCCCGACAACGAGACCGATTTTCGCTTGCAACAGAATCACCTCGAACGGCGTCTGTGCAATTATCGAGAGTTTTTCTTCGATTGCCGGAGGCATATTGGCGGAAGTAATCCTGCGGAGGAACTCCCACACGTACAGTCGTAGTGCGTAAAACGACCCAATAAACCCGACGAGAAAAACAATAAATACCTTCTGAAGATCTTTTTGTGCAGCCCGGAGCACCGACCGGGCGGTCTGTTCGCCCTCTGCCAGGGTACCTCTGGTGTCATCGTCGAGGGCACTTGCCATTATATTTCGGTACGTCGTCGCAGTTATCAACCTTTTCAACATTTTCGAACTGAACCCTCCCGGTTCGGGGGTTAGATAACTCAGTAAAGGGTGTCATAGAACGGTTGGCATGGGTTTCTGATATCGGTCGAGAGGACTGTTATTGCTGCTTTTGAATGGCGGCACCATGTTCTCTCTCTCAGACGCCGGGGTTCTGGAAGCTCCTGAGGTGTGTGAATCGTTCTATGACACCCTGAACTCAGTGAGCTACCACGCCCTTCAGGGCGTGGCATTCAGCGTGGACTCCCGTTCTAACCGCTGAGGGCGGTAGGCGAATACTCGCCATTCACATTCACCGTCCCGCTGTTCAAGCGCACGCCGACGGGTGCGCCTCCACGCCCAGACTTTTGCTGGTCGCGGAGATACTTCAAGCCGACATTCTTCGCCGTCGCAAACGCGAAGCGTTTGCTGCCCGTCAGACGGAGTCTGACGACCGCGTTGTAATCCGCGTGAACATCGTCACCGCAGTTCAGACACCCGAATTCATCCTGCCCGTTGTTGTGTGGGCGATTCTCCTCGTGGGTGAACCCACACTTCGAACACCGTTGACTCGTGTACGCCGGATTAATCTGCTTCACCACAAGCCCCTCTGATTCAG
>JAQCMZ010000398.1 GCA_028274825.1 Haloferacaceae archaeon | reverse complement strand
CGATTGTCGCATACAGTTCTGCCCACTCTGCAAGACCGTGTGCTTCGTCGATGACGACGACATCCCGTTTCCGGAACACATCAGAACCAGCCGTCCGCATAAAATACGCTAATGTCGTCGCTGCAAACCGGCTTTCTGACGCGACCGCACGATCGGAAAAATACGGACACCGATGTCGAACCGAACAGTCGAACCCCTGATCACGGGTACACGGTGCTCGATTAACTGGTGTTTCCCGTTCTCCGGGGAGAATACACGAGTAATTTGATTTCCCGCGAATCACGTTCAAATCCTGGAGGAGATCGTCAACCGCGACATCCTCCAACTGTGAAACCTGGGGAGTCGTGTAGTAGGCGTCAGTCGCGTCGCGGGGGCGCGTGTTCTCAATCGTGGCAGCGCCGCCCATTATCGCCCGTGCGAGCAGTGATTTCCCGCTCCCTGTCGGTGCCCGCACAAGGACGACTTCGTTGCCAGCAGCGAACGCTTCGTCGATCCGTTCAAGCGCCACTTCCTGGTTCCCACGGTAGGAAGGCGCTGGAAACTCCCTGGGTATACGAGACGGATCCACATTCCCCGGTCCGAGATGCCGTGACTAACCGTTGTTGGTAATCAACAGATGCCACATGACTGGGATGCTTGCAGCGACCGCGGTCACGAAATCGGCACTGTCGCTCGTTCAGGTGTCCCCGTTCAGTGACCGCGTGAGTCCGGTAGTCTCTGAATTTCGTCAGTACACCGAATCACTCCGAAATCGAATCTCGAAACACTCGTCTTTAGCCGTCTGTCGACCACAGCGGGAGTGAAACGTCGAGTCTCTGTTCACGAGTGAGAGTCGCGAACTGAACCAATCCCGGGTGCTACGGATTTAAGCCTGAAAGACCACAGCAGTTGAGTGATCAGTACCTGAGGAGAGTTGAGCTGTCTTAGCATTGTAACCGGCCGTGTAATTCGTCAACCACGTTTCCGATACTGCACGGCGAAATCGTATTATCGGTATCCAAAGAGGGAAACTGGGTGATTGCTCTGATATCTGGTGTCTGGCCACACACGGACACAGTGATGAATCTCGAGACACTGGATAATTTTAGCGATTAGAAGGGCCACCAGCCGTCGTCGTCACTGATAGGATCGATATCGACGGTCGCGTCAAGTCGTGTGACATCTTCTGCGGTCGGTTCACGGTCTTCAGGAAGCCGTTCCATACACTCGAAGCAAAGGAAATGTTCAGAGCCGTCCGTTAGTTCAAGTGTTAGTCCCTGCGTTGATTCGAACGAAAAGTTCCAGAAGTCTCCGATTCCCCCAGCGATACGGACGTCTTTCTGGCAGATGTCACACGATTCCGAGGCCATAGAGATATTTGCGTCGCTGTCGACAAATGCGTATCGAGTTAAGCGTCTCTGTCGGACGTGCAGAATCTGGAGTGATGGGGCAGAGAGATGGCTTGCTCCCGGCCAAGAGAGTCGGAGACAGTCAGCACTGTCGACGAGCGGACCGCGGAACTGATATCAAAGGACATCTCACAGTGCAGTGTGGTTGTCTTTCGAGTACACCCAAGATCGGGTTACAAGACGATACCCGGGAACCGGACTGGCGTGAAATGGGATTGCACCGTCCACCCGGGCAGGGAGAGGGCGGAACTGTGAGCACGACCTACGGGGAGACCTGGGTGTACGAGAGTATTGTCGGAGCGCTCCCGGGAATCGACCTGTCGAACGCGCAGGCGATTACTCTGCAGTTAATGTTATTCGAGGTCGCGATTGTCGTTCTGGGTTGGTTTTATGACCTCCAGTTAGCGATCATCGCCGGCACGGCCGCCGTCGCAGTGGCCGGTGTGGGGAGTTACGCAATGCTCACGTTCGGCTCCGGCAGCCGGACGGTCGATGCGCCTCCCGCGTATTTCCGGCTTATGTTCGGGTCCAGTATCGAGGTGGTATTATCGGTGCTCGCGTTCATTGCATTGATCACTCACCTGTTCATATTCGACCCACAGACGGCCGGAGAGTCGTTGGTATCACAGCTGTTCGGCCCACAGCCACCGATGGCAGTCGTGTATCTGACGCTACTCGTTCTGTGGGACCTATGTTACCGGATCGGAACGGCATGGTGGGCAGCTGTGGTGTCGCTGTGGCGCGCAGTGCATCTTGATCTCTCGCCGGAAGATCGCCGTCGTATGCAGCGACTCGATATGGTCAATGTCGGATTTGGAGCCGCACAATTGGTGTTACTCCCGTTTTTGCTGGAAGCACCGGTGCTGTTGGCCGCGGTCAGCGGTCACTTCGTCGCTGTCACGGTTGTCTCATCAGCCGCGTACGTGCTCAGTTGAGCTAGCGGTCGCTCCCAGCGGCAAGCAACTCGTTGGCGGGGGGCTGATGATCTGAGCGGTGATCTGGCAAACAGTCACGTGAACGAGGCAGGATTCTGGACGACACTTCTCTCTCCGGGATGAATCAACGCCGCTTACACTGGTTCGAGGCGAAAGCATATGACTTCAGCCGTGGGATGAAGCCGACAACGGAGAACCACACGCTATTCTTGCACGCTGTTACTCGATACATTCAACTGAAAAGAGTCCGTATATTGGAATAGACATGCGATGTGCTGGTGCGGGGAACCCGCTCACGCTCGAGACGGCCACGAGTGGGTCTCACCTACTCACACACCACCGCGGCCCACCCAGCAGCATACACTGTCGCCCCCAAGAACTCTCCACGAGTGGGTGCAACGGAGAGGTGGGCTGATGGCCCAGCCTGCTGTCTGGACACGCGTGAGTGTCACGCTCTCTGCGAGAGCGGGCAACAGCGAGCGGATACTCAAGAATCCCACACCCTCGTCCGAGGGCCGAAGTTGCATCAGCGAACCCGCTCACAGCCGCAGTCATCAGCAGTGCAGGATAACTGACGGAGGAATCCCACCCTTTCAGGAGTGGGAGGAGGTCAAAGGAGTTTACGGTTCCGTGGAAAGCGCTGAGTGTTCGCTCGCCTGAACACAAATTACCGAGGGACTCAATACCCCGACCTGCCGATTCTTATCGGAAAGATGGAACCGCTACTCCTGAAGTTGTTTGAACTGATCGAGCAGTTCCTCGGTGGACCCCCCTTCGTCGTACTCTAGGGTCCCTTGATACTCCGAACGCTGATCGTCAAACGACGCGTCAACAGTTCCCACCTTCTGCTCCCGGCGTTCGTGCTCTTCTTCGTCATAAGCACCCATTGGCATGGTACGTCTTGACTTGGCATGATTTTGGTATAACCGTGCCGGTTGGCTTCAGACGCTTGCTATCGAAACGAATACTCCGGGTCTCCTGGGATGACGACCAGCGCGACCGCAACGCCGAAGCATCCGGAGTGAACAGTGATTATGTGGCACGACCGCTACGGTTTCGAAGGGCACCCGGCAGATGGAGTCCTGATCGGGTGCGTTCAGAACTCAAGCAGCCGCTCAACGCGAGTCTCGGAGCGACATCCGGACGGCCGTGGTTTGCCCCACCAGACGCCTACCGGGCACGACGGTTCGATATGGACGACGGTTCTTTGGCTCTGTTCTGCTGGACCGATATCGACGTGGATCCGCCTCCTGGGACCGATTCGGGGCCAGTTGGATACTGGCTGGGAAATACAGAAACTCCTCGGTCACTGTGGAAGACTGATAAGTTCGGCTTCGACGAGGTGCCGTACTCGGTGCAGAGATGGGGTGAACGGGAATTACTCGCCAGGCTACACACCGCTGAGCCGTGGTTAGAGCCGTATACCCACCTTTCCTGGTTTTTCCTCCCGGTGTTTTGCTCGAAAGACGGTGCAGAGACTACGCGGTCGTTTTTCCGGGTTCACACAGCGGGATTTCCTGACACCGGCGCCGACACTGTATTGAGCTTTTACGAATCACTGCTTCACCCCGGAATTCTCGATAACTATCGTGAGACGATGGCCAGCAAACTCGGGACCTCACAGTCGTTGGATCTGGCCCGAATGAGCGCGACAATGGCTGAGTTCCACGCAGCGAAACTCTTGACAGACGCAGGCTACAGGATCACTCCCGAGATCGGGGTGTCGACCGGGCATTCTCTCGACTTCCGCGCGGAAGACGACTCTGACGGTCATCTCGTGGAGGTGACTCGCCCGCAGCCGGTGCAGAATCGCAGCGCGGGGACTCCCGTCGCAGCGGTCCGTGACACTGCGGAGACGAAAGTCGAGGGTCAACTGGCAGCCCACGGCGGCGGGGCGATCCTGTTTGTCGACTGCTCGTCTTTTCCGGATGACGACTGGCAGTCCGTCGCCGACGAGCAACCGGATGTTCGCCATCGGCCGACAGTCGTGTTTCGTGTGAGACCGACCGGTCGAGTCGAGGCCTACCAGAAGGGCGCTGTTCCATTATCCATCGACGAGGCAGTGACACGAATTGACGATTAGCAATTACACGACTACTGGCTGAGATGGCGCGAAGAAGACAGGGTGAGTCGCGCTGTTAGCAATCCACAACCGATGCAGGTTGTCAGTGGACTCCTGAGACGGAACGAAACCAGACGCGGACTCCTGGTGGACTGCTGCTGTGGCGCCTCTATTCGAAGGTGGAGTATTCTCAAGATAGATGCTGGCCGAGGGTCGGCGGTGTTTATTGGGATTTCCGAGAAGGGCAGTTAATTGCCCGTTGCATTGGATTTAGACACGTGAGATGCAGTATGTATGGGATTTAGCGTACCATGCCACTCAAACGCTTTCACTGCGACAGCCGTATCTGTGCTGGTTTTGATACGATATCAGCAATCAGCATGAGAGGTCGGGCTCGCTCACAAGTGGAGTTCGAATCATGGGTGATTGGGTGTCGACTAGAATGAGACTTGTGCGGGACCGTGTTCACCGGGTGTAGTCGGGTCTCGGTCACTGTAGAAGCGACGACCGACGGCTTCTTTCGACGCGGTTGAGTAGACCGTGAGACAGACATCGTCAGCACACTCGAACGTCTCGACCTGTGAACGGTCGAGTACGTCACCGAGATTCTCGCTTCCGTTGGCGTACTCAATTGTCTCGGTCCCGTGTTTCGAGACAATTTCTTCGTTGGTCATCGGGTACTCATACTCGTTTGCCGTTTTTGCGATATCAATCAGTCTCATCAACTGTATTGTCGAGCTTACTGTATATAATGATTGTCCATGTTGAACCTAAGTGAGACTGGACTCCTTTAGGT
>JAQCMZ010000395.1 GCA_028274825.1 Haloferacaceae archaeon | reverse complement strand
CGACGAACCGACTCGTGACGACGGGTCCGCTACCACCGATGGGGGACACACACGGACCCGCTCGTATGTGCGAGACTTGGCCACACTCCTGTCGCGGCCACGGGTACTCTCGATGGTCATCGCGCGGTCACTGCCAGTCACCGTCTGGATTGGCTTTCTCACGTACAACTCGATTATCGTCGTGCGGATTCTAGGCGGGACACCAGCCGACGCAGGAGCGTTGACCACACTGGGAAGCGTCGGATTCGCGATTGCAGCCAGCCAGGCCGGCCGCTTCACCGATCTATTCGAGTCACGGTTCGCGTTACTGGTCGGCGCTAATCTGTGTCTCGGTGCAGGATTGATTGTCGTCGTATTCGCGCCGGGACTTCTCGTCGCGGCCGGCGGGATCCTCATCGCTGGCGTCGGATTCGGTATCACGATGTCACTGTACCGGAGTATCGTCACCGGACTCGCCTCCGAGTCACTCCGTGCCGGGCTCGTCAGTCTCGCTGAGGGCGGCGGCCGATTGACTGCAACTCTCACACCAATCGCGATGGGTGGATTCATCGCGGTGGCGACGCCGTCTCTCGGATTCGTCACGTCTCTCAGAACGGCAGGACTGATCGTAGCCCTCGTCGGTGGCGGAGGTGGTATGGTGTGTCTCGCGGTCGCACGCGTGTCAGCGCCGACACCGGCCGAACAGTCTGTGGTATCAGGCAGGTCCTGAAGCGGTGTGTCTGCCCCCGTGATCTTCGGAGAAAGTGGCTACTGCGTCACTGACGGACCACTGTCTTTTCAGTGGTGAATCGCGTTCAGTCTTCCGTATGATGCCATTGGAATCGTTGTCACTCGTGGCCGACAATCTCTACTGGGCCGTACGGTTCTTCGAGATAGTCGATATCACCGTCTGAAAGAGAGATCTCGATGGCTTCAACAGCGTCTTCTAAGTGTTCGATGCTTGTCGGCCCGATTATCGGGGCCGTGACCCAGTCTTTGTGCAATATCCAAGCAAGGGCAATCTGAGCCATTGTCACGCCCTTGGCGGTGGCTAACTCCTCGACGCGTTCGTTGATTTCGATGCCACCGTTCGCCCGGTAGGCGGCGATTCGGCGGGCGTAGCGGTCGGTCTCGTCCATGAATCTCCCGCGAGTCGTATCGCGGAACGAGCTGTCCGGCCGTGTCAGATACCCACGCGCGAGCGGACTCCACGGCACCACGCCAATCCCCTCGTTTTCACACAGCGGGAGCATTTCACGTTCCTCCTCGCGGTAGGTGAGATTGTAGTGGTTCTGCATCGAGACGAAGCGTTCGACCCCGAGTCGGTCGCTCGTCTGGAGCGCGTCGGCGAACTGGTAGGCCCACTGGGAGGACGTCCCAATGTATCGCAGGTCATTCCGACGAACAGCGTCATCCAGAGCTCGAAGTGTCTCCTCGATTGGGGTGTCGTAGTCCCAGCGGTGTGTCTGGTAAAGATCAATCGTCTCGACTCCGAGGCGATCGAGACTCTTCTGCAGTTCCTGGTCAACCGTCTTCCGTGAGAGTCCCGTCTCGTTTGGATGCGGATCCGATGAGCCAGCATAGTATGCTTTCGACGCCACAATCATCTCGTCACGGTCGTACCCTTTGAGAGCGTTTCCCAGCACCCGCTCGGACTCGCCGTTAGAATACATATTTGCAGTATCGAAAAAGGTGATACCTAACTCGACTGCCCGGTCGATGATGGGGCGGCTCTCTTCTTCATCAAGCACCCACTCCCGCCAATTACTCGAGCCGAAACTCATACAGCCAAGACAGAGCCGACTGACTGTCATCCCAGTATTGCCGAGCGTCGTGTATTCCATACTCACCGACTAACTGGCTGTGGAATATATGTTCCCCTACGAGAGACGCTGTACGGCTAGCCTCTTCTCACGGTTGTCGTCCGTCAGGTACGGCGGAGATAGGCCTATCGGAAATCGACGTTCACGGACGCCACCAGTATACTCGGAGCTTCAGTATCTCCAGAGCGGCTCTTGTTCACCACAGCCACGGGGTCCGGCTGTGCGGAATCCGGCCGGTCAATTCTCCCACGTATCACCGCAGGGTCACTGATAGGATGTCGGCCGCCTGAGGGGTATGGCAGACGTGCTTGACATCCTCTTCCGCGTAAACGCGGAAGAATCCTGAGCGGTGGAGATTTCAGGTTTCTAGCCCCACCGAGCAGCCACACAGTGAGAATCCGGAGGGCGGCTCGTGAGTGCTGGCGGGTAGGATTGTTGGGAGTGCCAAGCCCCCAATACTCCTCTCCTCATCATGGTCGGACTCCCAGAGTTGTTCGTGCCTCGGGGAGTCCAGCAGACTGTAGCAGACCTGGAGTTACTTTCCTGCTGCGTCCAGCAGTCAACCATTGCAACAACTCATCATAGGAGTTGCCGTTCACTTGACTGGTTTCGATCACTGTTTGATTAGGTAGGGCGGGCAGACCGCCATCACAGGAGTGAATTGAAATTGCTCTTCTCAGCGTGTCATAGAAAGATTCGCACGCTCTGCCTATCCAAGCTCTGTCAGGAATCAGGTGCAAGATACAAGGCGCGAATACAGCACACCAATGTTTCAGGATCAAGGATGGTGATTGAGTCAGAATCTACTGCAAAATGCCTGGCAAACGGTAAAACGCTACCCCGTCGCAATGAACTGTTCAGCGTGGGGACTATCCCACTCTGCTAGACACTGAGACGGTTATCGTATCCGTATCCCAGTTCCCCTGCTCGTCAACAACCACTAGTTCAACAGTGTGCTCATCAGCTGTCTGGAAGGTATGCGTTACTGTCTCACCGGATTCCGGCGTACTTCCATCCTGGAACCGCCAGAGATACTCTGTGACATCCCCATCCGGATCCGACGACCCGCTAGCATCAAAAGTCACTTCTAACGGGGCCTCACCAAATGTTGGCGTCGCGTCCGCGACGGCTGTCGGTGGATTCGAAGAGCCAGAAGTCACTTGAACGGTGACAGTCGTCGTGTCGGTATTCCCCTGCGTATCAGTGACAACCAACTCGACGGTGTATTCACCCGCAGTACGGAAGATATGGCTCACCTCTGCCCCCGTCTGTGGGGCACTGCCGTCATCGAATCGCCAGCCATACTCACGAATCTCCGTCTCCGACGCTGTCGAGTCACTCCCATCGAACGTGACTTCGAGTGGGGCCTCACCTGACGTCGGTGTCACCTCTGCGACTGCCGTAGGCCCTGCCGTCTCCCCGTCCGAACTGTCACCGGACAGCTCCGATTGCTCGAAGCTCGTCGGCCCGACCTCGACGGTGCCGCTCGGCCCACCACAGGTCGTCGACGTATTTTGCTTGTCGACAAAGATGCCAGTTTGGAAGTCACATTCGTACGCGACGGCACCGCCTTCAGGGATGCTGATTCGCGCATCTCCAAGCCCGAAATAGAGCTCTACTTCACCCCGAACTGACGAGGTTTCATTGTTCGCTGCATATGTGGTAAACCACTCTTCGATGTTATCGTTGTCCGCTGTTGCGACTAAGATGTACGATTGGGTCTCGCCAGGTTCTAACGTCGCATCCCCATCGATATTCTGCGGTGTAATGGCCGCAGATCTGGCTGTGAAAACTTCGATATCATTCAACAGCGTATCGATGGCGAAGCCATCGGGGACACTTGGTTGCGTGGTATCACCAACGTTCCGAATCTGTAAATGAACGAGGAGTTCAGTTTGCTCGGCGGAGACGTCTCCAAACTCGAACGCAACGTTTTCTAGCCGATATCCGATCGTGACCTCCTCATCGGGAGCGAAATTCGTGGTCGAGAGATATTGCGCAGCGATAGCATCCGCACTCACAGTTGTTGTATATGTGTCTTCCATCTCCTCGCCCGCAGCGTTCATCGCCTCGGAGACTGGCTGCTCGTCGGTTAGTGCAGAGACGCGGGCTGGTGGGGCTGAGACGGTGAATCCAGACCCACTATCTACTGTTATTTCCGGAGAGACCTCGGCATGAATCGTCTCATCCTGATTGATGAAGCTGGCCCAGAAAGCACCGATCTGATTCTGGTTGAGTTCAGAGGTCACCTGGACAGAATTATTTCCTTCCCGAAGATCAAGTCCTGACTTTTCGACGGAGCCGAGCCGGACGCCATTCAACTCGATAGCTAAATTGAGGGTAGTATCGTCACCGATCTGGATGTCTACAGGGTTTGGATTCTGTACCGTGAGCGTGTGGATGATCTCGATCTGACTGTCTGTCACTTCGCCCCAGTCGCCAATATCTGCGACCGTTACCGATGGGTTTTCGACGTTAGTGTCAGGGGGAAGTATTCCAACATAAAATGCTCCCCCGACACCCGCCAATATGATAACTAAAAGTACCGGAGCCACTTTACGCAATATTCCCATTTATACACAGGATATCGATTGTCGATGTTATGTTTACTCATTGGGGCAGACTGTATTGACACGGCTATACGAGGTGGTCACCGTACCTGAAAGGCGTGTTGTGAGTCTACTGCCGCTTCAGTCGTGATTCGCTAGATTCCTACGATACAGCGTCTCTCGGTTAATTCTAGCAGTTCAAACTTGACGCGGCACTACTGTATCTCACCTATTGTAGGATTCGACAGTTTTGCTGCAAATAGAACGAACCATGCACAGAATT
>JAQCMZ010000282.1 GCA_028274825.1 Haloferacaceae archaeon | reverse complement strand
TCCCGGGGTGGCCACTCCCAGGAGACTGCCCGTCGACCGGTCACTCACCGATTCCAACGGTGTGTTGGCTTGGGAGTCTGCAACCCTGCCACTCCCAACCCAGCGGTGCGGTGGGATTCGGCCGCGGTCACGCGGAGGAGGATGTCAATCACGTGTAACTCGTCTTCCACAGTTTGTTGAGACACAGTATCGTCTGTATTGACGCGCTCACTTTTAAGATTGAGCTTCACCGGTCCCGACTCACCGCTCTGACGGCCACGAAAATTTACTCGTGGTGTTTGACCTCCTCCCACGGCTTCGTGGGATTCCTCCGTCAGTTATCCTGCACTGCTGATAATTGCGGTTGTGACCGTGCGGGTTCGCTGATGCAACTTCGGCCCTCTCAGAGGAGGGTGCGGTGGGTTGAGTATCCGCTCAGTGTTGCCCGCTCTCTGCGAGACCGAAAGCGTGACACTCGCGCGCGTCGAGCCAGACAGCAGGCTGGGACATCAGCCTGACTCCCAGTGTGCAACCGCCGAAGGGGAGTCAGTTGGGGCGACAGTGTGTGCTGCTGGGTGGGTGCGGTGGTGTGTGAAGAGGAGTGTTGCGACCCGCTCGTCGCCATCTCAAGCGTGAACAGGGTCCCCGCAGCAGCACATCGCATGTCTGTCTTATCATAGGGACTGTTTGTGATTGAATGGAACGGATAACAACGTGCAGGAATAGCGTGTGTGGTTCTCAGTCGTCGGCTTCGTCCCACGGCTCGGTGGGCTTTCGCCTCGAACCACTGTAATTGATGGTAGAGACGGGCATTCGTGAGTCTGCTGGGTTTTATATCTACAAGCACAACTATTAGACATGCAAACACACATTGTCCCGGTCGGATTCGATTACGACCGGCTGATCGCCCCTCTGGTTCGTGATCAGTTCGATGTCGACCGGGTTATTCTGCTAAAAGGAGCGGTCGGGAGCGAGGCAAACGTGGAGTACTCGCGGAATCTGGCATCGAAACTGGAAAAAGACTTTGAGAGCCTGCTCGGAGCCTCCACAGAACAGGAGTTGGTTGAGGATGTCTACGACTACGACGCTGCCTTTGAGCGGGCGTTCGATCTGATAAACGCGGAGTTAGATGCCGGTCCGGATCGAGATGTCTGGGTCAACGTCTGTTCGATGCCACGGCCAGTGTCGTTTGCGTTCGCAACGGCTGCTCACTCGATCATGGTCGAACGGCAAACGGATCGTGACCGGATCCACACGTATTACACCGCCCCAGAGAAGTATCTGGAGACAGAGTTGGCCGAAGAACTCCGAGAAACCCGGAACCTCATGGCCGATCTCAAGGAGACAGAAGTGGCGTCTGACCGGATCGATGAGCGGCTCGAGACGGTCAGTCAACTGCTCACTGAATTCGACGAACGCGGGACGACTGTCGGTGCGAAACGAATCGGTGAAGCTCACGTGATCGAACTGCCAGTGGCGTCGTTTTCGAATCTCAAGCCGTTCGAGGAGCTAATATTATTCACGCTCGGTGAGCACGGGGAGTTCGCGTCCGTCTCAGAATTGGCGAGCACTCTCGCACAAGAGCTCAACGAAGAGTACACAGACTCGTTCCGGTCGAAAGTGATCTACAACGTGGATCAGTTGGGCCCCGGCGGCAAAGCATACGTCGAACAGACATCAGAAGGAAACTCACACCGGACGAAACTGTCACGAATTGGTGAACTGTGGGTTCGTGCTCACGCTATCGAAGACGCTCACTACAGTGGAGGGCCTACACAGAAGTGAACTCGCGGTTTCACCAGTGACACTGACTACGCCTCGTCACCGCTCTGAGACTGAAGTCATGGGATTTTCTGCTGGTATCGTGTCGCTTCGAGAACTCATCCAGGTTCAAATCCCATGAACTACCTCGGGTCAGGTCCCGAGACACTCGGTTTGGTTCGTCCGTCGGCTTGATTATGACAACCCGTGCTTGTCTTACCACAGAGGTGTAATCGGGCAGAAGAACCTCTCACCATCTCAGTCGAGAGGATCTAGAACAGAGATACGAGGAGAGTGTATCACAGCCGGGAAAGAAGGGACAAATCGTAATCACACGCAGTCGGAGGCTCTGTGAGAGACGACTCTTGCTCGTGTTACGCCAGTGAACGGCGGAGTTTCGTGACCCGGGTTGTGAACATCCAGAACAGTGGAACCAGTGTGAGGACAACCGCACCGGCGGCCGTGACTTGAAGAACCGATGTCGTAAAAAACGGGGCTGTGTCCTGATAGGGGACCGATGTGTATGTGGGAGTACCGACCAGTGGAATGAAATAATCCATCAGTAAGTCCACTGTGTACCACACTGTCGCGATTCCGATAGCTTTCACCGGGAAGTCGGTGATACGGTGCAGGACGAACGCTTGAAGCACCATTCCGAGATGACTCAGTATCAGAAACGCGTACATGAGCGTCGGTGTGAATTCCAGAAACGCGTCAGCGTATATCACCAGTGTATACGGGGTCCACAGCCCCAGTTTGATATTGCCGATGAACGCCATCGCGGTCAAATAATCGTTTGCCCGACCCAGCGCCCACGCTGTAAGGGCGAGAGCGATGAGAAGGGTAGCCACTGGACTGTCAGGCACAAATATCCACATTTCCATGGGTGTCCGAGAGAACTGAGCAGTATAATACCAGAATCCGAAGGCCGTGCCGACGAGATTGATGACCACAATCATCCACACATACCGGAACGCGACGTTTTCGAGCGCAGCCGGGAGCGGGGTAACCCATCGAGGGAGCGCCTCGCGAGACGGGAGTCTAGGGCTAATCCACCGAGGTAGATCCGGCGTTTCCATCGTCACTGGGTTGACGCCCGCTCACAAAGTCATGACGGTCCAGGGCGGACAGACACAGTCGGCGAGCGGATGTGTAATACGAGTCTCCTCGGGTCACCGACCACAGCGACGAGGCCGGTCGTGTCTCTGCAGGCGATAGATGAGGCGTCTCACCCACACGGTCTGAGACGTTCGTCTCAGAGTGAGTTATACGGGCGACACAAGACGACTACCCCAGGCCTGACTCTGAAGTGGGTTCACAGCTGCCGGACTTGCTGGGCACAACCCGGCGCCTTTTTCCACGGAGTTATCCTATCACTGGACGTGACAGACCCGGTTCCAACCGGCTGCACGCCGGTCGACAAGCTTCTGGGGGGAGGGTTCGAAAGAGGTGTCGTCACACAGGTGTACGGACCGCCAGCCGCGGGGAAAACCAATATAGGGCTTGCAGCGGCCGTCTCGGTCGCAGTCAAGGGGGATCGAGCACTGTATATCGATACCGAGGGGCTGTCAATCGAGCGGTTCCGCGACATGATCACAGGCCAGGCCGACGGCCCGGTTGAGACGGTGGCCAGCCGGATCGTGATCTCGGAGGCATTCGACTTCGACGAGCAACAGGAGACCGTCCGCGATGCCGAAGAGTTCGCCGAAGAAGTGGAACTGATTGTTCTTGATTCGGCGACAGGGTTCTACCGGATCGAACGAGGCACAGAATCAGTCGAACAGACCGGCGATACCCTCCGTCACGTCGCCGATCAGGTGACACATCTGCTCTCGTTAGCCCGGAAACACGATATCGCGGTCGTCCTCACTAATCAGGTGTTCACCGATCCCGAAACTAATCGGGCTCGTCCGTTGGGAGGATACACCTTGGAACACTGGACCGGGACCGTCTTGCGTGTCGATCGGTTTCGCGGAGGCAAGCGTCGCGCAACTCTGGAAAAACACCGGTCGAAAGCCGCCGGCGAGACCACCACGTTCAGTATCACCGACGCCGGGATCGAAGCAGTAGACGACATATGACGCAGCCCCACGAATCTCGATTCCGGTACCGCGGTCTCGTGAACTACCTCCGGGTCAAGCCCGGAGGCTTCCCACTTCAACGACGCACTTTGCATCGATAGCCTCTCGCTGAGGCAACGACGTAGGGAGCGCAGTCTGCATGGGCGTTAATTCGGAGCGTCCCGCTCCTATCTGCTTCAGTCCCCTGTTGAGGATGTTCTTCGCTGCATTGAGATCACGGTCTTGGGTGTGACCGCAGGCGGGACATGAGTGTTCCCGTACCCACAGCGGTTTGCCTGTGGCTACGCCACAACTGGCGCACTGTTTAGTTGTCCCGGCTGGGTCAACCTGAACGACATGCGTACCGTGAAGTCAGGCTTGTACTCTAACAAACGGAGAAACCGCGACCATGCGGCGTCTTGCTTGTTCTTGGCGTTCTGTGGCGTCTCCAACATCGCTTTGACGTCCAAGTCTTCGACGGCCACAAGATCGTGGTCTGTGACTAGCCACGTCGTGAGCTTATGCTGGAAGTCCTCAACACACCGTTTGATTTTCCGCTTGGCTTTCGCCACCTGTTCCCGTTGCTGTTCCCAGTTGTTTGAGCCATGTTGCTTCCGGCTCAGGTTGCGCTGTTTACGGCGTAACCGGTCGGATTCAGCGGACAGATCAAGTGTCCCAACGGTGAGGTTGTCGGAAGTGTGGATGTAGCTGGTGATACCGAGATCAACGCCAACACAGTCCTGGGGGTCAATATCACTGAGTGTTGGTTTTTCGGGCGTCTCGTCTCCCTCAACAACCAGCGAGAGATACCACTCACCAGTTTTCTGTTTTTTCAGGATCGCTTCGCTAATCTCGTCGGCGTCAGGAACAGGCCGATTCGCCCGAATACGAAACCAGCCAATCTTTTCAACTCGGAATCGCACACATCGCTCGCCGCCCGTGTTCTGATCCACGTTGAAGCGACTGGATTGATTGTACGATACCGACCGAAATTCACCGCGACCTTGCCACCGAAGCCGACCCACATCATAGCCCTTGTTTCGCCGTTCTTCTAAGCCTTCCAACTCACTGTGAATTTGACCAATCGCCTGTTGTGCAGCGTGTCGTGATGGTTCTGCAAAGGTCGGCCACTTGTCTGTCCAGTCGTTGAGTTTGTTGTTCTGGTCAAACTCCGATGGGCGGTCGTTGTAATCTGACTTGTAGTAATCCCGCACTGCGTGGTTGCGAATCTGCCGGAGAATATCGATCTGCCGCCATGCTTCGCTAGCGACCGCATCGGAGAGATACGCCCGAAAGCGAAGCGTTGTCTGCATTGCTTAGTCCAACTTTTCGACGGTGAGCTTCAGTTGATCGCCTGCTTCGAGGTATAACCCTTTTCGTACTTCTTCGGGGATGGTGACTTGGCCGTTCTGTCTGAGGTCTGGGTAGCATTCCATACTACTCATTCTTATAGGTGGAACAGGCGCACTCCCACGTCGTTCACGGCGTGGATACGCGCCGTCACGGCGGCAATTCCCGACGGTCGTTCTTCCAAAACACCGTCTCTGCAAGCGTCGGTGCACTGGGGACGACCCCAGTGTAGCCGAGTGCCCGACAACTGGCGGTTCGAGTGTCCGCCCAGACTGGAAACAGGGTGTGGCCCGATGTGGGAATCACACACCAACCACTGGGCAAATACTCGCAGAGAAAGTCACTCCGAGACCATCGAAGTCTGCCGGATTCCCCGTGGCCAACACAACACTGGGTGCCCGAACACGACAACGGAGAGGAGTCCCGGGGTGGCCACTCCCAGGAGACTGCCCAGTGACCAGTCACTCACCGATTCCAACGGTATGTTGGATTGGGAGTCTGCAACCCTGCCACTCCCAACTCAGCGGTGCCGTGGGATTCGGCCGCGGTCACGCGGAGGAGGATGTCAACCATTAATACTGGGTGTTATCGAATCTATTTATTATCGGCTTCAGCCTCGGGGTCAAGCCCCGAGATAGTCGCCTTGTCAGCTGATATACAGCCGTCACGGCTATTACAGTAATTCAAGAGGGAAAGTCTACGGCTTTAGCCGGAGGAGAAGGCCAACAACGATACAGAAAGATCTGTGTATAGGCGGCACAAGGCTACTGCCCCGGGGTCGATTCACTGCAAGCAGCAGTCTGCGTCCCGACCGGTCGACGAGGATAGACGAGAGTGGGACTGCTCGTCTAGCGTCATATTCTGGGTGGAGTCATCACAGAGTCTCGCGGATAGCTCACTCGGGTGGATACAACATGACACTGGCAACAGTCGAATGAACCTACTGAGTTTTGTCCATGGTTCGAACCTGTCTGGAGACAGTCAACCGAGAGAAGGAGCCAACGAACGACAGCAGGACACACATACCTTGAGCCACAACGATCAGTATGTCACAGTGGTCTGTTGAGCAAATGCCGCGGATGGACGATGCGGTGGTAGTGATCACCGGGGCCAACAGCGGTCTCGGGTACGCAGGGACGAAAGCCTTCGCGCAGAAGGGAGCGACAGTCGTGATGGCGTGTCGGAGTGTTGAGCGCGGGCGAGACGCTGCCGAATCCATCCGGTCGGAGATTCCAGATTCGTCCATGTTCAATCTGGAGGTGCAAGCATGCGATCTCGCAGATCTCGCGTCAGTTCGGTCGTGTGCCGAGAGAATCCGAGACGAGTACGACGCTGTCGATGTCCTCTGTAACAACGCCGGTGTGATGGCGATTCCGCGCCGGGAAACCGAGAAAGGATTCGAAATGCAACTAGGGGTGAACCACTTTGGTCACTTTGCACTCACCGTCGAATTATTCCCGGCGTTACGTGCAGCCGACGGGGAAGCCCGGATCGTCACACAATCGTCGGGGGCACATCGAACCGGGAGTATGGATTTTGCCGATCTCAACTGGGAGGAATCTTATAGCAAATGGGAGGCGTACGGTCGGAGCAAGCTCGCGAACCTCTTGTTTGCGTACGAACTCCAACGCCGGCTCGAAAATGCGGGTATCGAAGAGGTGACGAGTCTCGCCTGTCACCCGGGATACGCAGATACGAACCTCCAGATGCGAACCGCTGAAGAGAGTGGGAACCCACTGATGAAGCTCGGAATGCGAATCGGCAACCGTCTGCTGGCTCAAAGCCCGGAAATGGGTGTGTTACCAATGCTGTATGCGGCAACCGCTGATGCCTCCGGGGGAGCGTATATCGGCCCAGACGGGCTTTTCGATATGCGAGGATACCCCGCAATCAAACGCTCCACTGACGCCTCATACGACCACGAGAACGCACAGCAACTGTGGAGACGATCCGTGGAGGCGACCGGCGCAAACCTGTCTCTTACTGATTTTTCTCAGGCCGACGAGTCTCTCCCCGCAGAGTAAGCGGAGAGTATCGAACGGACACGCCCAACCCGATCGAACACACTGTCGCCAGTCGGCCGGCCAAGAACACGTCTCGCACCGCCAGGGGCCCGGAGATATACAAACGATAAGCGGCAATCAAATGTATGAATTACATCTCCGGGCAGAACAGATGTCACCGGACACGCTGTGTTGTCCGGCACAGGACCTCAGTCGGGCAGTGTCTCTTTCAGACGGGACAGGTACAGTGTGGATACCCTGCAGGACCGGTAGTGAGTCGGGAACCATCGAATTTTATCGACGACCGGTGGGGTGTCATCGGGCAGAGACGGTCCGACAGATCGTGTATGCGAGTCACCACGGGGAAGCGGCATTGAATCCCGGAGTGATTGTCGCTCTCTCAGTCTCCCCGTTGTTCATCGTCTCCGGTATCGGAGTACTCGCTGTAATCTCTCTCGTGGTGGGCTTGGGAGTTGTTCGGGTCTCGAACGGAAAACTCGCTGTTGCGACCGTTGCCGGTGGCGCGAGTCGGGTCCTCACTTCGGGAACGCATTTGGTTCCGCCGCTCATTAGCCGGATCCACCGATACGACGCTCGGGTGCAGAGACTGGACTGTGCTGGAATCGAAACTCGCAATACCGATGGCACACCGGTGATCACAGATGTCGTCGTCGAATTTGCTATTGAGGATGTCGAGACGGTCTTCCGCTCTGTCGAGGACCACGAAGCGGTCGTCGTTCGCCAAACTGAGGGACACGTACTCGATATCCTCGCTGCAGCTGACGACGGGAGAGTCACCATGTCTCAACGCCGCCTCGCGTTAGATGTTCGTGACGCACTCGCAGAGTCGCTCGAGGATATCGGATTGCGAGTCGAGTCAGTCGACCTGTCGGCTCAGCTCATGAAAACCGGCTCAGACGATACCACCACGAATAATCGCTCAAACTGAACCGGAGAATCTGCACTCGTCGGGAATCTCTACCCGAGAATGAGTTGTTCGTCTGACGACGGTGAATGACTTCGATAACAGCCCTTCCAGTTGCCAGAGCAGTGGTTCAAAGTCACTACATCTTGAGTCAGAAACTCACCGCGAAAGCAGTGGGCTTGTCGGTGGACTTGCGGGTGTTAGGCGCTTGATTGTTGATTGGAAGCCATACGTCCGCGGGGTCTCACAGGGGCTTTTCTACTCGGCTTCCAGATGGGGCTCAGAGAAAGCCGTTCGACGCCTTAGACAGGTAGACTGACGGGCTATCAGTCTCACTGACCATTTGAGGGCCTCGTGAGAGGTCCATTATACAGAGCGAGGAGAATACCCGCGCCTTTAGCCGCGGGATAAATCCGACAATTCCTTCACAACCCACCGTCGATGGCAAGGCCGGATCTTACACGGTCTAAATCCATACCTTTACAAAACACGCAAGTATAACTGCTTATACAAGCGTTCAGGATGCTGGAAGTTCACCGCACCCATCGAGCGAGAATTCTCAATCACGGTCAGGTAGCGGACTCGCTTGACCGGCACGGGTGGAGCGCCAGCAAGCTCTGGAACGTCGCCAACTACCACTCCCGACAACAGTGGGACGAAACTGGGGAAATTCCCGACCACGGCGACCTCAAAGACGAGTTGGAAGGTCACACCACATACACAGGACTGCATAGCCAGTCCAGTTCGTTCGAAAATCCCTGATTTTCGTGATGCCAACAATCTCCGATTGTTGAGCACAGCGCGTTCTGGAGGAACTCGCTGAATCCTTCAACTCGTGGAAACAAAAGAGGGAGTCTGACAAGCGAGCGAATCCGCCCGGCTACCGCAAAAAAACTACTTCGACGACGAAGGCCGTCGCGTCCACGAAGAACACCCGCGTAGCACGGTGACGTGGAAGCAAAACGGCATTCGAAACGGCTCGAAACACAATCGGGTCCGTCTGTCCAAAGGCGCGAATCACAAGGAACACCCGAAGGCGTGGGAATACATCCTTGTCGAGTACGAGACGCGATCCGGCGTCACGGTTGAGAATCTACAGCAAGTCAGAGCCGTCTCCGACAAGCCAACGGGACGCTGGGAACTCCACCCCGTCTGCAAAGACGAAGTTGAGACGCCCCCCGCACCCGGCGAGGAGACGGCTGGCGTTGACCTCGGCATCTGTAACTTCGCTGCCGTCACATACAGCACCGAGGAAGCTAATTTGTACCCCGGCAACCGCCTGAAACAGGACGGCTACTACTTCCCGAAAGAAATCGCCAACTGCGATGATTCAACTGGTGACAAAGCCACTCGACTCCACGCGAAGTGGTCGGAGCGCCGCACCCACTTCTTCCACAGCCTCGCCAAACACGTCGTTGAACGATGTATCGAGAACGATGTGGGGAGAATCACCGTCGGAGACTTGGAAGGCGTCCGCGAAACCGACAACGGCGAGTCAAAGAACTGGGGCAAACACGGAAATCTTGACCTACATGGCTGGGCGTTCGATAGGTTCTCGGACATCCTCGAATACAAAGCGAAAGTCAGGGGCATCGAAGTTGTCGAAGTGTCCGAGCGCGACACGAGCAAGACGTGTTGCGTCTGTGGTAGAGAAGACGAGGGTCAGCGTGTTGAGCGTGGCCTCTATGTGTGTAGGGAACACGATGATGCGTTCAACGCTGATGTGAACGGGGCGGAGAACATCCGTCTCGACCTGAATCACCGTAACTCCGAGTCTGCACCCAGTTTGGGTGGGGATAGGAGTCCCGGCTGGGTGGCACAGCCCGGAGTCTCCCTGTATGACCTCTCCCGAGGATTCCAACCTCGGACAGAGGTGGTGGACCTCAAACCCTAAGATCCCCAACCCAGCGGTGCCGTGGGATTCCCGCGTCTTCAGGCGCGGGAGGATGTCAATTGTCCAGTTGAAGTCGATTCAATCTTCCGTACGTCGTCCAGCTGAGGCCAGGTGCTTATGCGCTGGTGCCGCTGTGAATTTCTAATCGGGGAATCGGTGTCGAACGGCAGAATCCGCTGCACATTGTCGGGGTGACGGGGTGAGACAGCTATCTTGATCCGGCTGTCGGGTTTCAGTTAGTCTGCCAGGTTTCAGGGGCGACCCCGAGATACCTGACGACAACCGGATACGCAACTGCGGTCGCGACGATAAGCGCGGTTGACTGCCAGATCAACAGCGATCCGATTATGGATTCACCAATCACTACCAGCAGAATCATCAGAACAAACATCGCCGCCCAATGTGGGGCGAGTTGCCGAATCTTCTGTTTGAGAGCGGTCATGCAGATATTATCCGTCTCAAAAGTAACCATCTACCGATTGGGCCCGATACACTCGCCTCGACTCTTCACTGCGAGTCTAATACCGATTCAAAACAGTCTGCCACGGCAAGTGCGCGTCTCGGGTCAGTATCTCGAGGGGAGGAACGCCATCGCGGTCATAAGCCCGGACGAGACGAGACACAGAACGAACACCCGCCACAGTCCGTCGACGCGCTGATTGAACGTGCCAATCCGCTGGAGTTGTCTGTCGTAACTCGCGTAGTCAGTGGTGAGATACACTAGATCTCTGTTGGGGTAGTACACAAAAAACTCCTGACTGCCGATTGTCATGTTACTCTCGTGGTTGAGTTCGTGAGTTTCCTCGACCGCCTCTCGCCAGACGACCGTCCCGGAATCGTCGCCGATTTCTTCGACAGCCGCGTCGGCACCGCGGTACTCAAGAGTGTCACCCGCGGCGAAGACCCGTTCTTCCGGATCGAAATACTCGGTCGCGTTGATGAGCGTCGGGTCACCGTCTTCGGTAGGACGGACGACGTAAGTCTGCTCATCGATCTGTTGTGTTTCGTTTCTCACTGTCGGGTCGGTTTGGAGGATATTTTCGCGATCCTGCTGTTCGACGAGTCGTAACGATCCGTCAGTCACGGTCACTCTCCACTCGCGTTCGCCGACTTCAACGACATCATCCGTCGCCCATGTGTCGGATTGGGCCTGGACTTCGGTCGAGGTGAGTTCCCCCACGAAGACAGTGTGACTTCCGCCACCGTGGCTGCCCTCCTCTTGTTCAGTATCGATTGTTGATGCAGTGTAACTCGTTCCGTCGATCGAGATTGTCTCGCTTTCTTGCAGGCTGTATTCGGGATTTTCGATCGTTATTCCTGGAGTCTCGGCGGTCAGGATGAGACCGTAAGATGCTGTCCCCAGCAAAAGGAAAATCGCCACATACACGGCCACAGCACGTCGTTGCATAGTCCACGGATTGGTTAGCCTTCGTTTAACCGTTGCGAAGCTCAAAGCTCGTGTGACACCTCAGCGTGGCAGAGACGACCTGGCAGAACCCGGTAGACCAGTCGGTGGTGATTCGTTGTTCGGTATGTCGGTCAGAACGTGCCCCCGAGCGCTCCACGCTCACTCTGTGCGGGTTCGTGTATGAGTTTACTCGGGGTGGCACCCACTCATGACGGAACACGAAGCACCACACAGCCGACAGAATCAGATCGGCAGTTGACGGGTCGGACAGAGTCGCAAGCGAGTAGCACCGGGGTGAACAGGCGATTCGACTCGCTGCAGATCAGTCTGCCGGGTCATTCGATCCGTCTGGGTCTTGATTCGCGAGTTGCTCGGAGACCTCATCAGCCCCACGTCGGGGGAGTTGTCCGCGAAGCCGGGCGGTCACCGCACGGGCTTCCTCGAGTTCGACCCGTGCTACCGCATCAACCAGCGTAACCGCACGGTCGATCCGGGTTCGCTGCCAGGACCGCTCTCGGTGCTCGTACGTCCGGACTGCTCGCAGAAAGTCCACCCTCGAAAATTCCGGCCAGTACGGGGCACAAAAGTACACTGCCGCCTCGTTACCGTTGGCGTGCCACGGAAGGAAGTTCGAAGTGCGTTCGTCCCCGCCGGTTCGGATGATCAAATCGACATCGCGGACGGGGTTCTGATAGAGTCGGTTCTCAATCTCGTCGACCGTCACATCTTCTGAGGCTAATTCGCCCGCCGCAACATCTGTCGTTACATCTCGGGCGGCCCGGAGTAATTCGTTTCGACCGCCGTATGCGAGAGCGATATTCAAACGGAAGTCGTCGTAGCCTTCAGTCCGATGCTGGGCGTACGACACCGCCTGTTGAACCCGGTCTGGAAGCCGATCCAGATCACCAATCGCACGGATACACACTTCCTCGGCGTGGACTCGCTCAGCGTCGGCGAATTCGCGAAGTTTCGTCTCGATAAGATCGAACAATGGATTCAGTTCCGCCTCGGGCCGATTGAAATTCTCAGTCGAAAACGCATAAAGTGTGAGTTCCTCAATCCCGAGTTCCGTACACCAGTTGAGAACGGCTTCTGTGGTGGACGCACCAGCTCGGTGGCCTTCCGGAACGTTATCACCAGATTCTCTGGCATACCGCCGGTTACCATCTTGAATAATTGCGACATGTGTAGGGCCCTCGCCAACCTCTCGGCGGAGCAGACGTTCGTATGCCTTCTCGAAGACATCTCGGACCCTATGAATCACAGATACTCGATTACTATCTAGTGGTAAGATACTTATGAAGTCCGTGATGCCCCTCCGCTGTGACGCCCAGGGTATTCGGCCTGTGTTCTTCGTCGAGACCGCCGACACCAGTCCACGCTGGCTCCCAGGATCACCATGGCTAATCTTCCATAGCTCTGCGGCGGCACTTCCGGGTCACAACACCGGCGGGCGGGAAGTGTGTCAGTCACTCACAACTGGATCTATCGAGATGTCGGTGCGTATTACAAGTTCGCGCTCTCACCCACTGGCGGTATCGGTTCCGCGTGTGATTGGTCGGTTGTCCTGACGGAAACTATCTCGGAGTGTGCTCGAGACTGACCGGCGACAACAGTATCAACTCACAGGAAAACGGTTAAGCGATGAGCGAGCAAATTGAAAGTCATGTCAGAGGTGCTCTCCGCAGAGGAAGTCGAAGAGAAACTATCAGTCGGATGGAATCACGAAGACGACAAAATCGTCCGAGTCTACGAATTCGATGAGTATCTTGATGGAGTCGCGTTTGCCGCTGATGTGGGTGAGGTTGCGCAGGAAGAGTTCCACCACCCGTCGATTGAGATTCGGTACAAGGAGGTTGAAGTCCGGCTTACGACACACGAAGCCGACGGAATCACCGCGAAAGATATCAGACTGTCTGCGCTATTTAATGACGAACGCAAAACATATCAGTAGACTGGCCGGTTCGTGCCTTCCGAGCCAGCCGATCCTGGCAGACTGGAGCCTCTCCGCAGGCGTGATGCAGGACCAGACTGGGCCAGGGGAGCGCAGTCGGATATCTGCGGGTGTGAAAGGCTCTGGCCCCCGATTCCTGATCCTTGACTCCTGACTGCCCCGACCTGCGATTCGCGAGAACACAGTCCCACCGCATGCGGCACGAGACACTCTCAGATAACCGGGGCGATGTGCACCTGTCCAGACTGGCGAACAGACACATGCCTCAACATCTCAATGACAGTGATACCCTTCACACCGTACTAGCGTCAATTCCTGGCATAACGGTCGAAGAGACTCGCCAGGGGTATCTGGTCCACAAGATGGAAACCACTGCGCCCACAATAGACAGTTCTTGAATCGATGGTAATGGGAGAGTACGATTTCTGGATATTCGATCTTGACGGGACACTCGTAGATGCAGAGTGGGAGTACACCCGAATGCTGTTCGACGAGATGGGCGCTCGACTCGGACGACAGTTCAGCGATGAAGAAGCACGTATTATCTGGTTTGGCGTAGGTGGGCAGCGAAACAACACCTTACGTTCGTGGGATATCAATCCGGCAGATTTCTGGCCCGTCTTTCATGAAATCGAGGACCCCCGGGTGCGGGCGAACGCAACGATACTCCACGACGATGCTCGACGACTACTCGACGAAATCAACGCGCCTTGCGGTATCGTGACGCACTGTCAGGGATTTCTGTGTGACCCGGTATTACACCATCTCGACCTTGCGGACCGATTCAGGACTGTCGTCTGTTGTTCGGACGAACTTGGATGGAAACCAGACCCCGCGCCAGTCGAGCGCGCAATCAGGCAGATGGACGCTTCTGGCAGAGGGGTGTTCGTCGGCGACAGTCCGGGAGATATCGGCGCCGCCTGGAACGCCGGACTCGATGCGATTCACGTCGAGCGACTCGGACCTGACATGCGCGGGCGGTGTGTCCGCGGTGATCATCGTGTCGAACGACTCGATCAGCTACTTATCGGTGGGGCGGCTGCTGATGACTGATTACTCGAGCAGCGCCCGGCTACAGAACAACACAACAACTGACACCGGTGGTGACATCCCCTCACTCTTAGCGGGGTGAGCTTCCTGTCTGATCAGTCAGCTTATCATGCACCGACCTGGCGGACTGTCTGCAGGTTAATTTCTGGTACGTTCGGTTCATGCCGTTCATAATGCAAGTCTCAGACCGATGATGAACTGTCGACGCAGAATCGACTGTGCGAGTCTACAGGCTGAGTAGGGCGAGTGTGAGGGGTCGGACGGAAATCGAAGAAGAGTGATGACGAGAGACTGCGTCTCTCGACGGATGACCTGTCCCCGAGTGAAGCCCGTCAAACTGTGTAATCTATCACGACCCGTATAGGGATTTACCGACCGTGACGGGCATTAAGGATCTTACTGTGATGCGGTCGTTTGACGGGTTGGAAATGCGACTCCTTTCAAACCCGTCCAGTGGGCGTGAGACGGGAGTTGTCGGGTCGTGGTGGAGTGACCTCCACGGACACAGCGAGTGTTGGGGTGTGAATTCCAGCCGACCGCAAAC
>JAQCMZ010000391.1 GCA_028274825.1 Haloferacaceae archaeon | reverse complement strand
CGGGCTGAAATTCGTCCACGAGAACTCGTCTCTCCCGATCGCAGCCGACGAGTCGTGCGTGACACTGTCTGATATCCCCCGTATCGCTGATCTGGCCGATATCGCGACGATCAAACTCATGAAGTGTGGCGGGCTGCTGGAAGCCCGTCGGATGATAGCCACCGCGCGGGCTCACGGACTCGAGATTATGCTCGGATGCATGATCGAGTCGAACGCATCAATCGCTGCTGGCTGTCAGTTGGCACCGCTACTGGACTATGCTGATCTTGATGGCTCACTGCTTCTCGCCAGCGACCCTGTCGAGGGGGTCGACCTCTCAGATGGGCGAATCCGGGTTGGTCAGCGTGATATCGGCGGGACGGGCGCCCGAGAGTCGTGACCCACTCAGGTGGATCCCATCACGAGTCGAACGTGCAGCGCGTCACTGGTCTCGAGAGCAGTCTCTATAGTGTCTTCTTCGTGATTCTACAATTACTGCACGGTCCGTGGTTTCGCAGACTGGGAATAATGAACGTGGGTTTATTCACTCCAGATAACTGCGAAAACGTGAAACATAGTTGTTCAGACTGTGACGCAGAGTTCAATTCTGCAGCGGGCATCAGTCAGCACGTCGCGTTACACCACCGCATCTGTGCAGCGTGTGATGAGTCGTTTGATGGACTCGACAATCTTCGGGAACACATCCACTCAACCCACTGAGCACTCCCCACCGGGGCGAGTAACCCCGTCCGGGGCGTGATAGTCTGGAATCGTGTTCATATTGTGGCAGGAAGGCACGCTACACGCTAACGTCCAATTTATACTGCTCCATCAGATATTCGCGAGCGCAATGGCAAACGCTGCAATCGTGATTCTTGCTGATACAGAAGGGCACGGCGCTCTTGGTCGCTTAGTGAACGGACTCGAAGCCGCCAAAGAGTTCGCCGAAACCGATGGCGACGACGTACAGGTCATCTTCGACGGTGCAGGCACACAGTGGATCCCAGAACTCGAAGATGAAGCCCACGATTATCACGACTTATATCAGTCGATCAAGAGTGTCGCATATGCGTGTGACTACTGCTCGGATGCGTTTGGTGTCGGAGACGCAGTGGCCGAATCAGATGTTATCGAACTTGACGATCACGAAGGCCACCCGAGCATCCGGTCGCTCGTCGACGACGACTTCCAGATCATAAATTACTGAACGGGCCATTTAGCGTTCTCCGCCCGACAGTCGCAGTCAGGATTCGGGTCGCCGATTCTGCTGAACGCTCTCGCTCCTGGTGGAACGGGGCAGGTTGCTAATATAGCGCACAGATTCACCAGGCTATCCTACCAAACGCTTCCTCCAATCGCAAAATTTCCGTTTTTTAGAGCCTCAATCACCCTATCTCCAGATCTATCCGCAACCTCGATTAATACGTATCCGTCCCCAATTGCGCCTGTCGAGTGTGCATCCGACGTGACAGTCGGACACAGATCAGTGTCCGTAATCACGTCAGCGGGCGACGGGTACTCGCCAAGGTCGTTTCCATGGTCTGTTGTCTCGATCAAATCCGCACCTATCCTGTCAGTTAACCTTCGGAGGTCCTCAGCTGAATCGTCGTATCTCATGGGGTGATTGATCTGTTTGATCGATTCATTCGCTGACTCGATGTGATTCACGTGATGATTGGCGGAAAGTTCAGCTCCATCGAGAATAATACCCGGAAACTCGACTTCTGAATAGTCGAAGGTGAATTCTGCGTCAGGCCCACTATCCGCGTGATCGGTCCCAATCAACACGTCAAAACCTAATTCTGCGTATCTATCGGCCATTTGCTGTGCGCCCCCTTCAGCCAAATGTGAGTGTAAATCAGCTTTGAGTATAGTGTTCTCGGCTGAGTTCTGGCTCGTTCTTTTTCGGGTGGATCCCTCCGTCGAACCCGCTTGCGACTGGGAATCATCTTTCTGTGTCGTCGGCATCTCCGACCCGGGGTGAAGCGTAGAACAACCGCTGAAAGCGATTGATCCGGTAATAAGAGAAAATTCTCTCCGTCGCACTATATAATTGGATTAGCCAGAACGTAATGAAGATTAATGTGTATGATCACTCGAAGAGTTTTGCCGACTCTGATGAATTTGTGCCGTGTGGTTACCACATCATTCCGATCATTCTCGGAGGAACTCAATAGAGCCGAGTCACTCAGTACAATACATACTCGGACACAACGTCAACACAACCAGTATGATGCAGGCTAGTAAATGGAGTCGGTGTTCAGTCACATACAAACTCACCGACGGGTCACCACTGTAGTGACCGTTGGATACGACTGCCGGAGCGAGAGTTTGCAAGGCGGAGGCAACTCGATTCAGTGACCGCGACTTCCGAAGGGTTGTGTGAAGCCTCGTCACCGCTGCGAGGACCTCAGTCGGGTGTGTAGCCAGTGGGCCACGTGTCCGGCTGGGTGTCTTTGACATCCCCTCCTCCTGAAGCGCAGAGTGTTCGCTTCTATCCGTCATTCAAATCGGCCTCAGTCTGTACGAGTTAGATCAGTGGTTCAGCGAGTCGGTGAGGCGACGAGTGAGACGTATCCGACACGGCCAGACTCCACGGCCGTCTCCACCGTATCGATTTGATCGAGAATCTGGGTTCCCCGCTCACCGAGCACCGCTAACAGCGGCTTATAATCGACTCGATCTTGGATTTGATCTCGCATCGCTAACAAGTCGTCTCGGTGGGTCTGTACGTCTCCAACGCGAAAGCCGGCTGATTCGACATCGCTGACGAGACGATCCCGTCCAGAACTGTTCGACAGACATACCGCCTGTGCGATGGGGCCATCAAGATCTGGGGGATCACCTTCGACGACAACATCCGACAGTGCGAGCCGGCCGTCTGCTCGGAGAGTGTGGCGGAGTTCACCCAACGCCGTTTGGCGGTCATCAACGAGACACATGACACACTCTGCAAGGGCGACATCGACACTCGCGCTCGCCAGCGGGAGATCTGAGAGGTCGCCGCGAACCCCCCCTGACGACGGATCGCGGTCGAGACCGATTGCCTCCGCGCCCATCGTCTCGGCGAGCGCGACCGACTGACCAGCGCCACAGCCGGCGTCTAACAGCTGTGTCGAGGCGTCGACACCAGCCCGCTCAAGGAGTGCCATCGTACTCTCGCGACCGCCAGGGTGTAACGGCTCGTCGAGAATCTTATTCAGAGCCGCCCACGGGTTCGCGAGCGCCGCTTCGACCATTCCCTGCATCAGCAGTGGCTCGTAGAGTCACACCGATGGAGTGAGTCATCAGTCATCGTCACTGGACACCTCTGGCTCGGGCTCAGGGTCGGGCATCGGCTCGCCAACGGCAGGACGACCACCCCAGTCGTTGCGCTCGCGAATCGCGTATTCTCCAGCATCGGTCGTCATGTTGTACGCGCAAAACGGGACGAGTTCGCCCGATTCGGTCGGCACCGACACACAGCAGTTGTCGAGTCTGCCAGCATCGGCAGCATCCGCATCCATGAATCCGGTGAACGAAATTGGAAGCACGCGCTCGAGAATATCGCCGATATCAATCGGGAGTGACGACCCGAACGATGGGCCACAACAGCTGCCAGAGTCTGCATCCCCACTGTCGCCGCCGAGACTCCCGAGATCTCCGCCAGGCGAACAGCAACTCGCCGTCGAATCAACAGACGCTTTGCCTGCGGAAGTACACGCAATCATGTCCATCCAATCGCCTTCGTCGACCATCCCCGAGAGGTTCGTGAACACGTCCTCGTTGAGGAACCGCGTCAGCGGGACGACACCATCACCGCGCGGAACGACAGCCGTCGCTGTCTGACAGTATGACGAACAACACGGAACTGGCATCAGGTCTCGCGATTCCAGCCCATCGAAGCCGGTCGCGAGCCGCCGAGCAGCCTCGTCAAGAGAAAATCGGTCTTGATGTTCGGCAAGTCGGCCGAAGTGCGCGACAGGCTGGAAGTTGACCGACTCAACCACGTCGAGATTATCCAGTGCAAACGAGACAATATCGCCCATCTCGTGGTCGTTGACACCGGGCACCACCGTCGGGACGAGAACGACCGAGATCCCGGCATCACGACAGGCGTCCACGGCCGCTCGCTTTTCAGCGACGAGATCAACCTCGCGAATCGCCTCATACGTTTCGGCAGTGAGTCCGTCAAACTGGAGATACACTGCCGTCACACCGGCATCTGCAACTGTTTGCGCGTATCCGGATTCAGTAGCCAGTCGAATCCCGTTCGTATTGACTTGGATATGATTGAATCCCATCCCGTGAGCCAGTTCGACCAGTTCGGGCAAATCGTCTCGAACCGTCGGCTCGCCACCGGAAAGCTGGATTGGCCGAGCCCCGCCGCTGCCAATGACTGTCTCGAGTTTGTCTCGGACAACTGCCGTCGGAAGCTCCGTTCCTCCCGGGCCAGATCCCGCAAAACAGTACGAACACGAGAGATTGCAGTCTTGCGTCACATCAACCACGGCGAGACAGGCGTGATCATTGTCCACCTCGAAAGCGCCCGTGGGATCGAACTCTGCGTCCGGTTGGAACTGCTCTGCCCACTGCCAGTGATCGACTGATTCCCACACTTTGCGATTGAACGTCCCGTGGTCTGGACAGTGTCGTTCCAGATACACCGACTCGTCTTGTTCCAGGTACTCTCCCGGGACACGTTCCAGACAGTCTGGACACAAACTCGTCGTGGTACCGAGGGTACCCTGCGATTCGCTCATCTGGTTGTCACTGGTTACCATGCGATAATAATATTTGGGATAGAATGAGTCACAGGCACATGTGCGAAACAGAGTCAAATGGTAGAAGAAACTTATACATATATGAGTAGCCTTTCCGGAGTCGGCCAGTCAGGTCCTCACTCGGGTCACATATCTATAGACACTGATACTACCAGCGATTACCCCGTTCTGGAGGCCGATGCCGGGAAGCCGGAACTGCAAGCCGAGGGAGAGTCATCGGCATCGGAAGTGACTCTCTACGCGAAACTCAATCCCTTCCGCGGCGGGCAACAGATCAATACCGAGGCTGATGTCGTGATCAAGGTGTACGTCGTCACCGGTAATCACGGCGGAATCCCCATTCCAGAGCAGTTCTGCCGGGAGTGTCATCAATTCACACGCCGGGCCGATATGGCAGCCGAGGCGGCCGACGCTACCGTAGATGTCCGGGTGTACTCGTGGTGGACGCACGTGGTGGGCGCGCTCCGGCACGGCGGGTGGCATGCGCCTGTCATGGTCGTGGACGGCGAATTTCTCTGTCAGGGATATGATGTCCCCACGTCGGACGAGGTCGGGCAAGCGATCCAACAAGCCCTCCAATAGCAGGCTCAAAAGAATTCTCGACCGCAGACCATTCGTGAAGTACCTCGGGGACAGGCCCCGAGGCTTCACCATTGAGGAACCACACTTCCCCCGCAGGCGACTGTAATTCCCTCCGACCTTTCCGACAAGGATTGGCTGGACTGAACACCCGAACACACGTCCGTGTCCGTGGAGATCGGTCGCTCCACCACGACCCGTTGAAACTCCCGTCGCATCGCCACCGGTGGCTGTTGAGATGAGCCACAGTTCCACACTCTCGAACGACCAGCAACGGAATTGAGATCTTCAATTCCATACTGTGAGGGTTGATTTCTGGTCGCTACCTATCTTTCGTCTGGAATACGACTATATGTGTCGGCTTCACCCTCGGGGTCGCCCGAGGTACTCGCCTCGACCGCGTGTAGAGTCTCCAACAGACAGACGCGATTGTAGTATCACAGCTCTCGAAAGCAGTCGATTCGGGGTCAACCCCACCGAGCCTCGTCGTACGACCGGAGGACCGACGTATCGAACTGACGAGCGAGCCGCTGCGTCAAATCGTCTCGGACGGCGTTGGATATTCGGGCGAGTGAGTCGGCTTTTCCGACCACGCCCGGCGGGCCACACTGTTTAGCCACGCTGCGGAGGACCTGCAGTTGGATCCGTTCCCGGAGAACTGGGTCCTTACTCACACAGTAGGGTGCCTCTACCCGGTAGAGTAAGTCCATGCGTGGATCATAGATCACGAAAAACGTCACCTCGTAATCGGACAGGGCCAGCCGCCGTTCCATGTCGAGATTGGTTCCTGGCGCAGTCATCGTCCCATCGGGCCCTGCGCGGATTCGAAACCAACTGGAAAAGGTGAGGATATCGGTGGGCCGGCGGCCGCGCTGTGGGTCCGGGGCCAGCAGATCAGTGAAAAACCCGGCATCTGTCTGCCAGCCGCCGGTCACACCGGCGGCCTCAAGTGCGCGGACGATACGACGTGACTCTGGGTTCTTGACGAAGCCGACAACCGGGATATTTCGTCGGGCCAACTGCTCGACGAGTCGGACCGCGTCTCGCATTGCCTGTCTAGGCAGCCTCCTGGCACGTGCAGAATCACCAGGGGTCGGAGACTCCTGGGGTAACAGGTGTCTGGGATAGATCGGCCCATCCTGGATCAGAAGATCGTCGATAGTACTGGCGTGTTCCAGTGTATGTCCTATCTCGGCGAGTGACAGCGCTAATTCGTGGGCGAGTTCTGCGGCCGCGCCGGGAGCACGCGGTGTTTGGACGATCCGCCACCGACTGTGTCCATCGTCGAAAACCCGCCAGTCGGTCGTGTAATCGACGGTGCGATTGGCCGTGTGGACCGTGGCGATCATCGTCCGGGATCGGTGCAGATTGATATCTGTCGGTGTCGCCGCCATCGCGGCGTGAGAAAAGCTCACGACCAGCCCGTTTTTGAACTGGATCGGGTCCACCGTTCCGGAGTCCACAGCGTTCACCGTGGGAAATTCTGGGGCTGCCAGCCCGACCTCCTCGGTCGCAACTTTCAGTCGCGTTGGCTCTCCGATTGACTCCAGACAAATCCGTCCGTCACTCCCATGCAACAATTCGAGATGGTTATCCAACACCTCTCCCGCCGTAATGGTAGGGCGGAGGCGCCCGGCAGTGCGAGCGATCTGTGCCGAGATCTCTCGCACTTGCTCCATGTGAGCCGGGTCGAATGCCATCGTGAGTCGCGTTCGGGGTGATTAATATTTAATACATTTGTCTAGTTGCAAAATTAATGCGCGCCATCGTGTGGGTGTGACAACCCGGACTCGTCCACGTGGCCCGTGAATTTCTGGTCGTAATCGGGGCACGCTCTCATGTTGGACCGGGGTTGACGGAGTCGTCTGTGGATTTAGCTGTGTCGGGGGCCAATCGAAAAAGCCCAGTGGAAGATTGAGCAGCGACCTGCACTGCCGAGCAGCCGGCTATTGAATCCGATTCGGTCTCTGATTCCAGTCTCGGACTCAACCGTTATCGCGAGTCAATCCCGGGTTGCTCGCGATCACAGTTTCAGGTTTGATATCAAAATCGAGACGGAGGTGGATTACTTCCGGGGAGGTGGAATTCGTAAGATGGTGGCCACGCATTCAGTCGGTCACGGCTGGGGGTGTCGAGTCCGATACAGACGATAGATTAGATCACCTGAGGCACAGTCTCCGTTCTCAGCAGGAACAGTAGTATTCGTGGTCAGAGAATTCCGTTTCCAGCAGCTTCGCAGTCGGCGCAGGGTCGGCCCGGCTGAATACGCCGGTCGTGAGATCGCGGGTCGCCGCACGGTCGGCCGCGATGGCAGTCCAATCCTGGGGGGCGAGTCGGTCGCAGAACCCGTCGTCGGTCACGAGTCGGGCCATGTAGTCACGAAGATACACCCAGCGCGCCTGCGAGACTGGCTCCGCGTCGTACTGTTCGTCCGTCGCAGACGCGTACGCGGCGAGTGGGAGATTCACGCCTGCTGCGACGGGCATCCCGATCCACTTCCACGATCGGGTGTTGATGTCCAGGAGCAGGAACTCCTCACGCTCAGTATCGTAGACGAATTCAGCCTCACTGATCCCGTGATAGCGAGCTTCGGAGAGAAGAGAGAGCCCGGTCACGAATGGCCGGGGTTTCACTCTGCTCCACAAGACAGGATGTCCCGTAGGCCCGTGGGTGCCGAACACGAGCGTTGCCCACCACGGACAGCGCATCGGCCGTCCTGGAGGGCGGCACGTACGAGGCGAGTGAGTGGTCGCGGCCAGCGGCCACCTCAACACGTTTCTGTGCCATGATCTCTACATCGTGTGCTGCGGCAGTCGTGACCACCTCGGCAAACTCTTTAGGATCGCTCACTTTGATGACGTTCGTGCCGACGGCCTCCCCAAAATCGCGTTTGAGTGCCGGTTTGACCACCAGCGGGAAGCCGAGTTGGGTAGCGGCTGTCTCGGGGTCAACCTCACTGAGCTGGTACGTCTCCGGATGCGGGACACCAAGATCAGTAGCGGCGTCGTACAGCGATGTTTTCTCGAGGACCCGGTCGATGCCGGCTTGATCAGCGAACGGACAGACGACACCGTCGGGGTCCGTTTGAACGTAGGCGTGTACCCACTCATCCATACACGGGAACGCAACGGTTTCGATTCCGGCCGCTTCCACCACGCGCTGGACATCCTCACGAAAGCCGGCCTTGTCACCAATCGGGTACGTCACTGCGCCGGCTTGACATCCTCCTCCGCGGTCACGCGGCCGAATCCCACCGCACCGCTGAATTGGGAGTGGCAGGGTTGCAGACTCCCAAGCCAACACACCGTTGGAATCGGTGAGTGACTGGTCGACGGGCAGTCTCCTGGGAGTGGCCACCCCGGGACTCCTCTCCGTTGTCGGACTCGGATTCCCAGTGTTGTGTTGGCCACGGGGAGTCCGGCAGACTTCGATGGACTCGGAGTGACTTTCTCTGCGAGTATTTGCCCGATGGTTGGTGTGTGATTCCCACATCGGGCCACACTCTGTTTCCAGTCTGGGCGGACACTCGAACCGCCAGTTGTCGGGCACTCGGCTACACTGGGGTCGTC
>JAQCMZ010000383.1 GCA_028274825.1 Haloferacaceae archaeon | reverse complement strand
CAGTGGGTCGGCGCTGAGGCAATCTATAGCCCCCAACTTCTGTCTGACCTGCCGGATATTACCGAGGGGATGTTCATCACCTCACCGGACACGCCTGATGATGAAACCTTCCAGGAGAATATGGGCGGCCAAGAAGAGATCACGCAGTTTTCCCCACATGCGTACGACGGTCTCTATCTCGAGGCACTCGCTGCCGAACGGGCTGGTGAGGCCAGCGGCCCTGCGATTTCCGAAAACGTCCGGGCGGTCTCACGCTCGGATGGCGAGACGATCGGAGTCTCGGAGTTCGCAGCCGGACAAGAGACGCTTGATGCGGGCGACGAGATCGACTATGACGGCGCATCCGGAACCGTCGAACTGACGGAAAATCTCGAACCGGTTGTCCCCTACGTCATTCTCGAGGTTCAGGGCGGTGAAGCACAAGAAACCGACCAGGTACCGATCAGTTTCTTCGAGTAGTCGGCGATTATAGAGATACAAGGAGAATACCTGCGTCTTTACGCGCAGGATGAATCCGACAATTGTGACTCAACCCACGCGGGAATAGCCACCCTGAGAGTTGAAAATCCGCAGCTTGAACTGACAGGCAATCCTCCGTATAGGGAGGAATCAGGCTGGAAACGGAGCGATTCCTGCCAGTCCGACGATGGCGGCCTGTCCGCCCCACGCAATGAGACAGTAATCGGACCCAGTCGGGTGACCGGTCGAGTCCGATACTGAACCGATGCGGTGCCCGACTGCTGTCCGCACAGAAAGTAACTCCACGTCCGTCGAAGTCTGCCGGACTCCCCGAGGCACACACAACTCTGGGAGTCCGAACACGACCGAGGAGAGGAGTCCCGGGGTGGCCACTCCCAGCAGTCCCACCCAGTTCAGTCCGTGACCCCCACACGGATTCTTCCCGTACTGGGATTCAATTGGACTGCAACCCTGACATCTCCACCGCTCAGGATTCGGCCGTCGCCACCCAGCGTCATGCGGGCAGTCACGCGCAGCGTGACGACGCGGTTACGCGGAGGAGGATCTCAACCGCACAGCGGATCTCAAGGCCGAGACTCAACGTGTTGTTCTGCTCTTTCCCGAGTGTAGATACTGTGACACGGGACAAGTGCAAACTCCCTGCCGCGGTGACCCCGCACGGTGACAATTGGAGGATCCGTCCGGGTGGGTTCCTCACGGCCGAACCTCACGGCTTAGTGAGAGGATATCAAGATTCAGGAGCTATGTATCCTGTACAGATGGCACAAGCCGCCTGCCTGGAGGCTTGATCCCGGGATGAGTTCACAGCCCTGATTCCACCTGTGGTGGGCACACCGAATCGTCTCAGGCAGTTTTCAGAACGGAACTCGGAATTCGCTCTCTGCGGTCGGCCGGTGCACCCGGGAGCGGTCGGGTCTCGACCGGGCCCTCATCCTGCGCCCAGAGAAGCGTCGTATCCGTCGTGTCGAGATACTCATCAGGCGTGATCGGTGTCGTCGCACCGACGGTCACCGTCCGGTCATCGAGGGGAATCCGGGTGAGATAGCGCACACCACGAGGCAGGGTCTGGGCTGACTCGACGACTGGATACAGATGAGCGCCCGCAGCTGTCGGGTCATTGTCGACGGCGAGGGCATACACCCTGTCAGCCCGACACCGGTCGATAACTTTTGCCAGCGATGTCTCGACGGTCTCGAGCGCCCACGCTAACTCCTCGAGACCCGCTTGTGACTCGACACGAGACTCGCTCTGCTCGTCAAAGAGTACGACGGTCGGACCGAGCACGGCCGGATCGGATGTCTCCTCAACGTGAAACGGACGGGCAGTCCCGTCGATAACGACGGTATCGGCAGCCTCGATAACTGCTGGAGTGTCGACTGCTGTGGGGGCGTGGACGGTAATCGCGAGTTCGTCGTCCCAGTAGTCGCCAAGTAGTTTCACTCCACAATAATCGATTCCCACCTCGGTTCTGAACACGTCGATGAGTTCTGGCGCCGCGAGATCAGCGCGGGTTTCCTCGAGCAGGTGCTCGATCGTTTCGGTGTATGTCTCCCCGGAGATGGTTCGAGACTGGAGTCGTTCGGCAACCGAATTCTCGACCCACAGCATCGTCGGATTATCGAGTCGGTCATCAGGGTATGGTGGCGGTCCGGTCCGCTTGAGTGTCTCTTCTGCCGCTTCGATTTTCTGTTCGGCCCGCTCGGAGTATGTGGACACGATAGTTCGCGATAACGGGTCGCCCTCTGCTCCGCGCCCGATGGCCCAGATATACAACCCGATTGCCTCGTAGGTGAGTCGTTCACTACCCTCGTGAACCAGATTTCGGAGCACCCAGGCCTGTGCCTCGCGCTGTGAGAGATCTGTTCCGTCGGTCAGTTCGTCGATATACTCGCCGTACAGCGTTCGTATCGTATAACAGGACTCCTCGATCCGATCACGAGAGATATCGTCAGGAAGCGGATCAACATCACCGACATCTATCGCTTCCCCGATCACGTTGAGTTTCTTAGATGGCTTCCACTCCGACCGTAATTTGACCATATCGAGTCCTGTCCAAACCAACACTAAACAGTTGTCCTGTGAGGAAGTCAGCGCCGGGAAAATCCCACGCCATTGATACTGTCGAGCACGGCTTCGGCCGGTGGCCGTCTCTCAAGACGATCTGTTTGAGTGGGACATTCGAGGCGGTTTGCATGTGGGAGGTTTCTTGCACTCGAGCCCGCTCTGTGACCTCGGGAAGATTCTGAGAGTGTGTGCAACTGTGGTAAGAGTATATCAAGAAGCCACCTGGCAACCCTGAGAGGGTGGCCGTGGTCCGAGCCGATGACTCCGATTGTTCAAGTCTCCCCGTGGAGATACAGACACTACACCATCTGCAGAGTATCAGACTGTACGTCTCCAGCTCACTCCACTCCTCTTGATTTACTCAGTCTGGATGTATCTGGGCTGGATTCGTTTGGGCTGGCCTTGCCTGCTCTCTTCTCTTTTCTTCTCCGTTAGCCCACAGCGAGTCCGTCTGTCATCCGAACTGTCAGAGTCTTCCAGACATCATCAACTCGGAATCCCGCTGATCGACAGGTATGCGAGACGGCTGTCTCGGGGTGTGACCCCGAGGTGGGTCACTACTCGCGTGAGCCACCCGAATCAGCTGATCGCAGCATCTCAATCGGGCGGAGTTTGCGTCACCGTGTCTCTGCTCGGTCTCTGGCGTAAGCTATAGGCCACCCGAAGATAACCGGAACGTATGGCAGTTGATGTTGGGTTGGCGAACGCTGCGATGACTGGAATCGTCACCGGGAGTGTCATCTCTCTCGGAGCGATTGGGCTCGCGCTCGTCTACAACATCGCCGATGTTCCGAACTTCGCACACGGTGATATCCTCACGCTCGGTGCGTACGTTGCATTGCTGGTCAATATGCCGCATACTGTCCCTGGACTTCGCCGATTCACTGCAGGGCCACAGTCGCTGACGCTGGCCGGGCAAGCCGTGCTGTTCGCCATTGCCGTGGCCGGTGTGCTCACCATTCTGTATCACCTCGGCGGCCGGGACGCTATCGAGGGTGGATGGTGGAGTGCTGACGTCCCACCAGTCGTAGGTATTGGCACGCACACAGCCGTTGCAGTCGCGGTTGGTGCTACTATTGCTGTGAGTTCTCCATCGTTCCTAGCCGGGCTACTGCTGGCAGCGATTATCGGTGGCGCGATGATTCCGGTGATGGAATCTCGTGTGTTCCGTCGGTTTCGATCACGAGGCGCCTCGGTCGCGATGCTTTTGATCGTCTCGCTGGCACTGTCGTTCATTCTGCGATACAGTATTCAGACGATTTTCGGCGGCGAAGTACGGTTTTATCAGGTAGATACCGTCGTCGCCGGACTCGACCTCTCGCGGGCGCTGTACCACGATCTACTGGTTGCATCGAGTGGTATTGCAGTTGAGGTGCAAACGACCGGCGGTGAGGCGGCGCGTCTCCTCGGATTACAGTACTCGTGGGTCGAACTGCTGGCGATTCTCGCTACTACTGTCGGTGTCGCAGTCGCCGCATACCAGCGCCGAGCCGGGACCCGCTCTGTTGTTGGACCGCGACTGGCTGCCGCACTCGGTGGGCTGGCTGTCGTCGTTGTTGCTGGAGCAGTGCTCTCCGGCGGGACACTCCCACAGAATCCGTCATACGCAACTCGTATCCGACTCTCACCAGTTCGGATAAGTGTGATTCTCGTCGCAGTATCGACGATGGCTCTGCTGCACTACGTGTTGCGGGCGACGACGCTCGGGAAGGCGATGCGGGCAACCAGTGACAACCGTGATCTCGCGATGATTCGTGGCATCAACACGCGCCAAGTCCTGATGTCGGTATGGATCATCGCAGGCGTATTCGGTGCTCTTGGCGGTGTGATGCTCGCGTTCGTCTTTTCACGAATCGGTATCAGCCTCGGGTTCAACCTTCTCGTGCCAATGTTCGCAGGGGTGATCCTGGGCGGGATCTCCGTCTACGGCGCTATCTTCGGGAGTTACGTCGTTGGATTGACGATGGAAGTCGGTATCTACGCTATCCCGGGCTTTGACACCACCTACCGGATCCCACTGGCATTTATCATTCTGTTCGTCATCTTGCTCGTTCGCCCAGAAGGCATCGTCGGGGGGAGCTAACTGTGGCAGCCGTCGACATTCTGATCTCGTTCCTGACGTTGATGATGATCTACACCATCCTCTCGTTCGGGCTGAATCTCAAACTCGGTCACGCGGGACTGCTTGATCTCGGCCACGTCGGGTTCTTTCTCGTGGGGGCATACACCGCCGCGTTATTCGTGATGCCACCGGACCAAGCGGGAGACTTCACCGAATACGTCGTCGGCCTCGGTGAGGTCTCCGTCATCGGGACGTGGGCCGTCGGAATCGCGGTTGCCATGCTTCTCACGGGGATCCTTGGAGGGTTGGTCGCTCTTCCGACGATCCGGCTTCGAGAGGACTACCTCGCGATCACGCTACTTGGCGTCTCCATTCTGTTCCAGCGGGTCATCCAGTCAGAAGGCTGGCTCGCAAACGGCCCCGACGCGCTGCGTGGGTACAGCCGACCACTACAGTCAGCGTTCCCGCTCGATGTTACGTCCGCCACAGGGGCGATACTGGTCGGCTTTATTGTGCTCGTCGCCTGGGTCGTGTTTGCGTCGGTTCTTGGACGGCAACGCAAGCGGCTGTCTTCGGATCTGATTTCATCAGTGTACACCGCCCTGACGCTCGGCATTGCAACACGGAAATCCCAGAAGTCAACAACAC
>JAQCMZ010000377.1 GCA_028274825.1 Haloferacaceae archaeon | reverse complement strand
AGTTGTGTGCGACCTCTTGGAAATCGTTGACCTGCTCGGCCACCTCTTCGAAGCGATTTTTCGGAGTGTCCATAGCGACCAATGAGGCGGTTCCACCAATCTCTTCGGCGTTCACGAGCGCTCCGAACCGTGAGAGCACACCCTCTGACTCGAGACTGCGGACCCGGGCGGCTAACTCCGGGCCGCTCACATCTACCCCGCGATCACGTAGCGCTGCTGCGGCCGGCTCGAACGGGTTCTCAACGACCGGAAACCCCCCCTGAAATCCGTTGATAATCGCCCGGTCGAGCGTGGAAAGATCCGCATCGACCTGTTGCATACGCTCACTCTACAGCCAGTAGGAATAAGCCGTTCGGAGTGTGTATATGGCCTTCGTGTCCGGATCGAGCGTTCACCGAGGAGTCGCTATCTTTTGCCAAATTCTGTCTGTTGTCACCCCACACTTCCGGATTGTGACTACTCGTGAGCTGTCTCCTTAGACGCCCACCAGACCGGATTGGCATTCTCACAACGATTCTGACAGGTTTTAATCCCCGTCAGCCAACTTTGACACATGCACATTGAACCATTCGGGTTAGAACGGTGGTTCGCGAAATACGAACACGAGGCAAATTTGATGCTCGCTGAAAGCGGGATCCGCTCGCTGAATGCCTCTCGATTCGATCTTGACCCCGGAAAAGTGGGCTATGTCATCCCGACAAATGGCGATCCCAAGTTTCGGGCACAGCTGTGCCAGCGATACGATTGCGAAGAGGATGAAGTGTTGTTCACCTGTGGGACACAGGAGGCGAATTTTCTCACCTTTCTGTCGGTGCTCGGCTCCGAGGCGGGCGATCACGCTGTAGTGGTGACGCCCACATACCAGGCGTTACATGCTGTACCGGAGGCGTTCGGCGATATTGATCGAGTGTGGTTAGACCCCCCGGACTGGCAGCTCGACCCCGATGCTGTCCGAGAGCGAGTCACCAATGATACGGCAGTCATCGTCGTTAATAATCCGAACAATCCGACCGGCCGATACCACCCGAAAAACGTGATCGAGGATCTGTACGATATTGCGGCCGGACACGGGGCATATCTGCTGTGTGATGAGGTGTATCGATTGCTGACCGAGAACCCCCACCCGCCAGTCGCGAGTCTCGGCGACCGGGGGATCTCGACTACGAGCCTCACAAAGGCTTACGGGCTGGCCGGGCTCCGATTCGGCTGGCTTGTCGGCCCGCGCGAGATTATCGATCGCGCGTGGCGATGGAAAGATTATATGACGATCTCTCCATCGTTATTCGGCCAACACGTCGCCAAACAGGCGCGGGGAAGACACGAAATGGCGATCCTCCGCGAGAATCGCGAACTCGCGGCTCGAAATCGGGGGATAGTCGCCGACTTTCTCTCAACACACGGCCTCTCGTGGCACGACCCCGTTGGAGTCAACGGCTTTGTCAGCGTTCCCGACGGATTCGACACTGCGAAAGGGTTCTGTCGACAAGTCGTTGAGCAAGAGAGTGTGGTGTTGGCGCCGGGTAAACTGTTCGGATACGAGAACTACTTTCGAATCGGGTTCGGGCTCAACACTGCGGATCTCCGTGAGGGACTCGCGCGGGTTGGCTCCGTGATCGGGGGGCACTGAAATGGGTCTTCCTGAATTCGTCGGCGATGCGATTGAGGACGTTCGCAGTCTCGTCGAAAACCCGACAGACGAACAGAAAGTCATCGCGGTTGCGATCATCGGGATTGCAGTCGCCGACCGGATCGCGTTCCTGTACGATATCCCGTTCATCGTCCGGACGACGATGGCCGTCGGTGCCGGATTCCTCGTCTTGTTTCTCGCGAGTCTGCTCATCACCGGCCAGCTAGTCCCGCCAGACCCTGAAGAAGACGATTCTGACGCCCACGACGAGGACACGCCTAACTGACTTGACACCGTACCATTCGGCCCTGTTCCAAACCGTTTATACTACCGCCGTTGAAACTTTGCGTATGCCGCGAGAGCAGAAGCAAGTGCGCGAGCTTCAGGAAGGGAGTTACGTCATGATGGATGACGCGCCCTGCGAAATCAACGGGTACAGCACAGCCAAGCCTGGCAAACACGGCAGCGCCAAAGCCCGTATTGAAGCGAAAGGTGTCTTCGACGCCAGGAAACGCTCACTTTCCCAGCCAGTCGACGCGAAGGTGTGGGTCCCGATTATCGAGCGAAAAGGCGGCCAAGTCGTCTCAGTCTCCGGCGATGACGCACAAGTAATGGATCTGGACACCTACGAGACGTTCACCATGCGCGTCCCGGAAAACACCGAGTTCACACCTGACGATGAGATCGAATATCTCGAGTACGAGGGCCAGCGTAAGGTTGTCGGCTGATGAGTTTCCCCGGTGCGAGTGCATCACGAACAGACGCCTCATACGCGATTGTTGGAGCTCCCCTGGACGCGACTACCTCTTTTCAGCCGGGCACACGGTTCGGCCCTGATCGCGTTCGCAAATTCGCGACAGGGTTTGCTGATTATGACCACCGCAGTGGGATTCAGTTTTCCGAACTCGGAGTCTGTGATACTGGCAATCTCCGTGCGTGGAACGATGTGCCCGATTATCTCTCGTTTCTGGCGGGCGAAATTGGTGATCTCGTCGGGGATGATCTTCTCCCGTTGACAATCGGCGGAGAACACACAATCACGTACGCGGGGGTGGAAGCGACTACTCCGAAAACGCTCGTCAGTATCGACGCTCATCTGGATTTGCGTGACGAATTTGACGGCAATCCCTGGAGCCACGCCTGTGTGACACGGCGTGTGCTTGATCTCGTCGATGAGGCTATTATTATCGGGGCCCGCACCGGCTCTTCGGAGGAGTGGGACCGCGCTGATCGCGAGGATGTCACTGTCATCCCTCCTGAGGCTGCGTCCAGATGGCCAGAAACTGCCTCTGAGACACTCGGAGATGAGGTATATCTGTCAGTGGATATCGACGGCGCCGACCCTGGATTTGCCCCCGGCACGGGGACGATGGAACCATTCGGACTCACACCCGAGACGATGCGTGCGATCGTGCGAGCGGTCGCTCCTCGTGCTGTTGGCTTCGACCTGGTCGAAATAAACGACCGCGATAGCGGGCAAGCGGCCGCGCTCGGCGGGAAACTGCTCAAAGAGTTCGTCTACGCGAACGCAGCTGCTGAGTGACCAGCCTTCCCGGTCGAACACGGCGTTCGATAACAGTTGGTGGCAATTTGATTTTCGTCACGTAGGCTGAAACGCGCGAACTGGCGATCCACACTTCACATCCTCCCCGCCCTGAAAGCCGGGGATTCCCACGGCACCACACCGCTGGGTTGGGATATTGTGGTTTCCGACAGTGCCTGTTCTCGAGGCCCGACTGAGCCAGTTTTCGTGTCAACCAGAGACGTCGATGGCTGTACCAACCAGTCGGTACTCCTCTCACCGCCAGTAGTGGTGAGACTCGGAGTCACTTGTGCCGACTTCACCCTGTGTTCCAACACAGAACGGGTGTTTCTGGTGGAGTCAGGAATTCCCGATACTATCCGATTACACCGGCGGATGAACCGCCTCGGCGAAGATGGATCAGAACCCTGAGTATACTCAAATCTTCGTCTGAAATCGCTGTCGATGGACGATACAAGATATGTCGGATTCATCCCCGCGCAACCACGTTTTGTCCGTGAGTTTCTGTAAGCCTGCGCATCTATTTGTCTTCAATCGCAGTCAGTGATCCCCGAACTCCCGTCCTCACAGCGTTCAGGCACATCTAGTTGCACCGGTATCGCGTCGTGCGTCCGGTGCGGGTCGTTTACAGCTGACGGGCCGAGTTCTGTGATTTTCCGTGTCTGTTCGATCCACGGCTCCAACACGTGTGTTCGCCTCTCAGAGTCACTCGCCGAGAGAGCCCCCGTTATGCACCGACACGCCGTCCGAACCGCCACCGGTAAAGCCTCGCATACACAGTATAGAATCAATGAGTGCACCTGTCGACGAGCAACTATACGAGCGTGCAAAAGCCCTGATAGAGCCCGGTGACATCGAACTCGCGGGCTGTATCGTCCACACTGATCTGGACGGTCAGGAGGATCTCGAGATGCAAGAGTTGACTATCTCGATCAACGAAATTCTCGCAGACCACGCCGACAAAGGTGAAACGTACATTTACGCTGGAAACGACACCTCCGAGTTCGCCTCCAATCAGTTCCAGGGACTCACTCTCGAAGACGAAGACTTCGTTTGGGAGTGTCAACAACTGCTTCGCAACGGGAGCTTCGATCTCGTGTTCTACTACATGGCCGGTGTCGATCAAGACGCTATTGCGGCAGATCTCGGGCAGTTAGACAACGTCAACGACATCACGATTGTCCCCTGAGCGCGGGAGGATCTTCCGGGAGTACGCTCCGTACCGCCCTAGCTGTGCAACCCAGAACTGACGCGTGCCCACTAATCGTTGATAGGTGTTTTCGCCTACGAGAGCTGTGTGGCTTGCCGCGGTAGGTATTACTTGTTAGCCGCCATCAGCCGGATTGTGAGCTTCTTCAATACTCTCGCCAACCGGATCGCTGTCACAGATAGCGTCGTGTCAGTCGGACTCGATCCAGATCTTGACAGGCTGCCGGAGTCGGTCACCAATCGCGATCTTCCGCGGTGGGCGTTTAACCGCCGTATAATCGACGCGACTCACGAGCACGCCGCCTGCTACAAACCCAACGCTGCCTTCTACGAGGACGCGGCCGGCTGGCGAGCGCTCCGTGAGACTATCGCGTACGCTCACGGAAAAAGCGTGCCTGTATTACTTGACGCGAAACGCGCCGATATCGGGAACACGGCACGTCAGTACGCGAGAGCAGTTGGAGACGACTCTGATGGCCTCGGTGCCGATGCAATCACTGTCTCTCCGTACATGGGGAAAGACTCACTCCAGCCGTTTCTCTCGAGTGACGCTGGGGTGTTCATTCTCTGCCGGACGTCGAACCCGGGTGGATCCGACCTCCAGGATCTCGAGTTGGCGGGTGGCGACCCAGTGTATCGACGGGTCGCGGCACTAGCCGACCTGTGGAATAGCGACGGCAATGTCGGGCTGGTCGTCGGTGCGACTGTTCCCGGGGAACTTGAGCAACTTCGCACTGAAGCACCGGGGATCCCGTTCCTAGTTCCGGGCGTCGGTGCTCAGGGCGGTGACGCCGACCCAGCCGTCACATATGGGCTCGCCGATTATCCTGGTGTTGAGCCAGACGTCGGACTCATCAACTCGTCGAGAGGAATCATCTTTGCTGGTGAAGACGCGACCCGTCATCGAGACCCGGACGACTATTTCCGGGCCGCGGGTGAGGCAGCAAAGCGTCTCAAAGCACGTCTCAATC
>JAQCMZ010000374.1 GCA_028274825.1 Haloferacaceae archaeon | reverse complement strand
TTGCTGGTGGTGACGTATTCGCCTTGGAAGGCGTGGTCTACGACGTATTGAGCAGACCAGAGAAACGTGTCTACGGTGTCTTCGAGAAGCGCGGCATCGTCACTGTCCACATCGAGTTTCACCGGGACAGTACGCCGCACTTCCATATAGCATATGTAACGGTACAGGTTGAACAGCGTTGGGGAGTAGGCCGGGCGTTTGCCGGTAGATTGACTCAATAGCTTACGGATTCATCCAACCCTGTAGGGGTTAGTTTTCTCCTGCATTTCTATAAATTATGCTGTTGGTTCCGCGTTGTCAGCTTCATCCTACGAGTAAAGTCGTTGGCTTTCGATTTGAGCCACTGTAACTGACGGTCGGTATGCGACAGCGAGGGTGAATCCGTCCGTTATATGTCTCCGCCCACACAATATTGAGTGATGACGGCACCGAATCGAAACGTGCTGTGGGCACGGGCAATTGTCGGGGAACTTGCCGCTGGCGGCGTCAAGACCGTCTGTATCTCTCCTGGCAGTCGGTCAACGCCGCTCACCGTGGCGCTGGCCGAACACGACGAGATTGCCATCTATTCGCATCTTGACGAGCGTTCTGCCGGGTTTTTCGCGCTGGGGCGAGCCCGGCGGACCGGCACAGTGACACCCCTTGTGTGCACATCTGGGACAGCGGCGGCGAATTACCACCCCGCTGTCGTTGAAGCCTCACAGAGTCGGGTTCCGCTGCTGTTGTTGACTGCCGACCGCCCGCCCGAACTTCGCGATTCAGGTGCAAACCAGACAATCGATCAAGAGAAACTCTACACTGACGCGGTCAGATACTACAAAGACTTGGCCGAACCGGAAGCTGACGCTCGGAAGCTGCGCTCAGTACGGACCACCATCGCGCAGGCGCTGACGGCTGTGAACGGGACTCCTCGCGGACCTGTTCATTTGAACGTCTCATTCAAGAAGCCGCTGGAGCCAACCCCGGTGCCGGGTGATGTGCCCGCGGATATCGACCCGGTAGCCGAGCACGGTCGTGAGGACGCGTTTGTCACCCGCCATCGCGGAGTACCAGATCTCGATGATGACCGACTGCGAGAACTGGCCGATCACATATCGGCCGACAAGGGCCTGATTGTCGCTGGACCGGCTGCCCCCCCAGGATTAGATCCAGAAGCCGTGACGGCGCTGGCTCACGCCACCGGCTATCCGGTGTTGGCGGATCCGCTGTCGAATCTCCGATACGGCGGTCATACCCGTGTCGTGCCGGTTATCGGTGGCTACGACGGCTTCGTCGGTCCGCGCCTTGCAGATGTGTGGGCAGACCCCGAGATAGTCATCAGACTGGGGGCGACACCGACATCGAAATCGCTGCGAAAGTATCTGGCGACCGTCGAGAGCGATCAACTCCTGATCGATCCCGCTGGAGAGTGGCGTGAAGCGGAGTTCACGGCAACGGACCTGGTCGTCGCTGACCCGTCACGAGTCGCGACCCACTTGTCACGATTGCTCGACAGCGGCACGGCTGAGTGGCGCGAGCAGTGGACCGCCGCGGAAGCCAGTCACGCCGACATCGTTGATTCGGCCGCCTTCCACGAGGGTGCACTCCTCGCGGATGTCGTGTCCACCACTCCCGAACCGTCGACCATCTTCGTCTCCAATTCCATGCCGGTTCGCGATCTCGACCGGTTCGGCTCTCCATCGACTGCGTCGCTCACGATACTCGGAAACCGTGGCGCGTCTGGTATCGATGGAATCACGTCCAGCGCGCTCGGCGCCGGAAGTGCCAGTAGAGGTGAGTTGACGCTCGTCACCGGCGATTTGGCCTTCTATCACGATATGAACGGACTGTTGGCGTTACGGCGGTGTGGCGTCGAGGCGACAATCGTCGTGATCAACAACGACGGCGGCGGGATTTTCCACAAACTCCCAATTGAAGATCACGACCCGCCGTTCACAGAGCAGTTCAAAACACCACACGGTCTCGATTTCCAGCCCGCCGCGGAGTTGTATGGTGCTGAGTTCACCCGAATTGACGCACGACCTGCCGCCGATCAAGCCGCTGCTCGTGACCGGTTTCGGTCGGCCCTCGAGCAAGCCTACGCCACAGCGGGTAGTCGCGTGATCGAGGTGCGAACTGACGCAGAATCGAGTCACGAGACCCGCGAGTCGATCAAAGAGCGGGCCGTCGAACAGATTCTCGAGTGAGTGTGTCTCCCATCACGAGATGAGAACCCGACCAGCGGTGACACACGACCCCGCACAGATTGCTATGGACGGCCAGTTGGCGCGTTCCTGCTCGGATATCGGATATCGAATCAGCACCGATTGTCACGTGTCGAGACCCGAAGGCCACGTTCGGCGAAATTCTGCGGCCGACACACTGCGCCCGATAGGGCCTGAAGCAGGTCGAACCCCTCTTGCTTATCATGAGGACACTCCCATTCGTACACATGGTCTCGGAGTTGTTCGACGAGGCGGCTTGGGAGCCGGTCACCGACGAGTTCGCCGATGTCACGTATCACCGTGCACGGGATGTCCCGGCGGTGAGAATTGCGTTTGACCGCCCCGCCGTCCGGAATGCGTTCCGGCCGGGAACAGTCGACGAGTTGTACGCGGCGTTAGATCACGCCCGCAAACAAGCAGACATTGGCTGTGTCCTCTTGACGGGGAACGGCCCCTCACCGAAAGACGATGGATGGGCGTTTTGCTCCGGCGGCGACCAAACTGTCCGGGGTGGATCCGGATACGAGTATCGTGAAGACGACGATGCGGCAGATGACGATGACCAACTCGTCCGTGACGCGAAGGCTGGGCGACTCCACATTCTCGAGGTGCAGCGGCTCATCCGATTCATGCCGAAACCGGTGATTGCAGTCGTTCCGGGCTGGGCTGTCGGCGGTGGCCACTCGCTGCACGTCGTTTGCGATCTGACACTGGCGAGCACAGACCATGCAAAATTCCTCCAGACAGACCCGGACGTCGCGTCGTTCGATGGCGGATTCGGGTCGGCGTACCTCGCCAAACAGATCGGGCAAAAACGGGCACGAGAGGTGTTTTTCCGCGGGAAAACCTACTCGGCAGACGAGGCCGTCGACATGGGTATGGTCAACGAGGCAATCGCTCACGAAACCCTCGAAGAGACCGCACTCGAGTGGGCCGACGAGATTGCCGCAAAATCACCCACGGCTATTCGCATGCTGAAGTACGCGTTCAATATGGCTGATGACGGCATGGTCGGTCAACAACTGTTCGCCGGAGAGGCCACTCGACTGGCGTACAACTCACCCGAAGCGAGAGAGGGGCGAGATGCCTTTCTCGAGGGGAGAGATCCCGACTTCTCTGAACACCCGTGGCACTACTGACTGAGACAACTCGAATTGTGCAACTCAGTCCCCTGTGGAGGCCGAGTAGGTATCCGACGGAGAGACCGCGTGTCTGCAACGGAAAGACACTGAGAGTTCTGCCGTCGATAACCTACGATCAGACTGATCTCAGTGTTTGACTCCATCTGACACACAGGTCGTCTCATCACCACCAAAGAGGTGAAGACTGGATAGACTCCGAACCGGACCCGGTCAACCGGTTGCAACACGGTACCTGGCCGCTGACGACCCAGGTCGAGTGACAAGATCCAAAGCACCCGACAGGGACAACTCCTCATCGGGTCTCACACAGCGTCAAGATCTTGACTGAAGGGGTTGACCACAGGGCAAAGGCTTCAACACCTGGTGGAGCGTATCTGAGACGATGACAGAATCGGGGGCACACGTCGGCGACGGAGACGTAGACACCGACGTGTCTACAGCGCGGGCGTGGCTGATCGCGGCTCGCCCCCAAACGCTTCCTGCGGCGGCGGCTCCGGTGATTGTCGGGACTGGAGTCGCCTACGGCGACGGCGTCTTCGCCCTGCTGCCCGCTCTCGCAGCATTACTCAGTGCTGCCCTGATCCAAATTGGAACGAATTTTGCCAACGACTATTATGACGGGGTCCGGGGGGCTGATACCGACTCCCGAGAGGGGTTCACTCGGGTCACCGCCGGTGGATTGATTTCTCCCGACCGCGTGAAAGCGGCGATGTGGACGACATTCGCCGCCGCCATACTCGTGGGAAGTTCGTTAGTGTACGTCGGCGGCGCACCGATACTCGTCATTGGACTCGCGAGTGTTGCCTCGGGAATCGCGTACACCGGCGGTCCGTATCCGCTTGGATACCACGGGCTGGGAGACGTGTTTGTGTTCGTGTTTTTCGGCCTGCTCGCTGTCACGGGAACCTACTACGTCCAGGCGGCCGCACTCGTCGCCGACCCGTTCCCGCTGATGATCCCTGCCGGGACTGTTCCGGTGACGGCAGTCGTGGCGTCGCTCCCGATCGCAGCACTATCGACGAATATTCTCGTCGTGAACAACGTCCGAGATCGCGAAGAAGACGCTCAGACTGGTAAACATACCGTTGCCGTCCGGTTCGGCTACCGATTTTCCCGGATTCAGTACGTCGGCCTGCTCGGGTTGGCGTATCTCGTCCCGATCTGGTTTGCAGTCGTGTCCGAGACTCTGTGGCCGCTCGCCCCGCTGGTGACAGTTCCGCTGGCTTACCGGGTCGCCTCGACTGTCGTGACTGAGACGGCTGGTGAGAAACTGAACCCCGCACTCGAACGGACCGGACAACTACTCGCGGCGTTTGCAGTCTTGTTCGCTCTCGGGGTGGCAGTCTGACCGAGATGTCCCCGTCAGACCCCCACCGGAAGATCATCTCTCGCCGCTTCTCACTCCCATTATCCACGCCACTCCGGACAGCCGACGGTGACGTGACTGAACGAAGCGGGTTTCTAATCGGTCTTCGACAGTCTGGTCCCGACGGAGAACGCTATCACGGGATTGGCGAGGCAACGCCGTTCCCAGGCTGGACCGAATCGGTAGACACCTGCGCTGAGCGGATCCAATCAATCGACAATACCACCGTCGCCGTCCGGAGGCCACTCGAAAGCCTGACCGATACACCTGTATCGCAGATAGACACGCCTGCGACCCGACATGGTCTCTCCCTGGCGGCAGCCGACTGCCGAGCGCGAATCGCAAATCGCTCGCTCGGTGCCGAGATTGCAGCGTCGGTCGACGGCACAGCAGAGTCCACGGCGTCGACGGTCCCGGTCAACGCGACGATCGGCGACGGTGACACAGCCACAACGACAGCCGCTGCCGAGTCGGCTGTCGCGAACGGCTTCAAGTGTCTGAAAATCAAGATCGGTGCCCGACCTGTCGATGAAGATATCGCCCGGATTACCGCCGTCAGGGAGACTGTCGGTGAGGCCGTCACGATCCGTGTGGACGCCAACGGAGCCTGGGACCTCCAGCAGGCCCGGCGAGGACTCGACTCGTTGGCTAAACTGGGTGTGTCGTACCTGGAGCAACCGCTCGAGGCGACTCGAATCGACGAACACGCTCAGTTACGCGGCCACGGGGTGGCGATCGCCGTCGACGAGACTATCGCGACTGGCCCGAGTCACGAGCGTGTCTCGACGGTGTTGCGAGCAGATGCCGCCGACATGATAATTCTCAAACCAATGACTATCGGCGGGCCCGTCGAGACCGTCCGGCTGGCAGTTCGTGCTCTGGAGGCGGGGGTTGACCCCGTGATCACGACGACTATCGACGCGGTGATCGCCCGAACGGCCGCCGCCCATATCGCCTCAGCAATACCGGAGGTGCGCGCGTGCGGACTGGCGACTGCAGACTTTCTGGAATCAGACCTGCGCCCCAATCCAGCGCCGGTTTCTGACGGCCACATCCAGGTGCCTCCGGGACCGGGTATCGCAGGCTCGGCAATGGATGGCGACCTATTCTGACGACTCCGTAGAAAATTGGGCGTGTACTGGCCGGGCGCTGTAGCTGCCGGCTATCAGCTATCGAACACACAGTGCGTTCAGCCAGCGTGGCGGGTTATAGATGGACCCGGCGTTGCCCCGCGTATCGAACTGATATCGCCGAATAATCCACGACCGCTAGTCAGTGACGTGGAGAGCCCCGACCATGCCGCCCGGCTGGTGGGGTGTGCAGTAGTAGCGATACACTCCCGGCTCGTCGAAAGTCGCCGAAAACGTGTGACCGGCCTCGGCTGTGAGCATCGACTCGAAAGCTTGATAATCCTCGAGTACGTCGCGCCGGCCACCCTTCCCGGTCCACTCCCACCGAACTGTCGTCTCAGGATCGATCTGTGCAGCAGCGGGCCCGTATGCCCGCCCACCGTCGACACCGACGCCGATAGTCACCTGCTCAACTCCGGTGAGATCGCGTGTGGCTTCGTAGTTGTTGGCGTTCCGAAACCAGTCGCCGTATCGCTCTGCCTCTGGCCCCTCACCGCCGAGACACCCCACGGTCATCGCGGCTGGCATCGCCCCCAGAACCCACCGACGTGTTCGTCTCATACGAGCGGTATCGCCGCCGAACACTTAGCTAGGGTGTTACTCTGATATACTCAGTGACTGGATTCCTACGAAACCGTCTCTGTGTTCGGCACTGTCTGCGAGTCGTGTAGGCGTCTCGAAGTGTTGCCGGGATTTTGCCTCTCATAGGCCTGAAAGGATGGTGACAGTCGGCACTCATTCCACACACTCCCTGCCACGTCATCAGGGCCCTCGAAGGCAATCCTGAGGTACTTCACCACCCGTTTCTATGTAGAGTATATGTCCGAATGGACGGATGCCATCGTTGGC
>JAQCMZ010000279.1 GCA_028274825.1 Haloferacaceae archaeon | reverse complement strand
ATCGCTCTGTTTCCGGTCTGATTCCTACTGAAACGTAGGACTGCCTGTCAGTTTAACCTATGGATTGTCAAATCTCCGACTGGCTATCCCAGCGTGGACTGGTTCAAAATTGTCGGATTCATCCTGCGGCTGAAGCCGCAGGTATTCTCCTTGAGTTTTATAAACAGCCGCCGCCCCAGTTGTCGACAGGTTCGGTGGAGCTGATACCCTCGCTCACAATCACGGCGGCCTACCGGCAGTACCGGTCGCTGATGGCGCCGGCTCCCGATGGGACGACGCGCCTGGGGCAGTAATCGAGACCAGTGTCTAGGTTGAGAGGGGTCTATCCCACGTCGTGAATCCAGCGACCACGGAGCAATACACACACCGGATATCCCTGCTCGAGAGTCACTCGAGAATCATGCCGTGTTGACTGTCAGCCGACTCGGATTGTCAGCTGGCTCTAACTATCAGCTGACTCGAAGTGTCCAGGCTCTCTCTTCTCCGGACGTCTCGTAAGGAGGCTAACACTCTCCGAAACCACTGCGGTGATGCAGTTGAATACTCAGATAGTCACACCTCAGGGGGCTTGTCCGTCGACAACACCCTCAGGTGACCACCCACGGAGACGATAATACTCATCCAGCGCCTCGTCGAATCCATCGAGACTGTACGGGAGAGAATCATCACTCCGGTCAAAGCCGCGGTGGTTGTTGAATTTGCGCTCGAGTTCGACAATATCGCCTCCCACCGCTATCAGCGACTCATAGTCGGTATCGAAAAGTGCCGTGAGCCGGTCTTCGGTCAGGTAACTGCGGGAGAACTTGCACACAACCCCAGAGTCGTACACTGCTTTGAGGTTTTCCAGTTCGACGAGTAATTCGGGTTTCTCGTCGAGTCCCGTGGGCTGGATATCGCCGTTGTATTCGTGATTGTGCATTCGCGAGTACATGTGATCTGCGCCACGATTCGATGTCGCGTAGCCGAGTCCCCGGCCGTGAAGCACGCGACCGTCATGACCGGGGAATTCCAGTGCCTTACTGGTCCAGTTTGCTACCCCGAGTTGGTCGTGAACTCTGTCGACACCCTCTGCGAGCAGGTCGCCGATTCCCTCGCGGTGGGCGATTTGTTCGACCAGGTCGTGAATCAACTCGGAGTTGCCGAATTCATCCTGGGATTCGAGATACGCCCCGATAGTCACGCCAGCGCTGATCGTGTCCAATCCGTACTGGTCACACAGTTGGTTTGACTTCATCACCGACACGATATCGTCGACCATGAGATTACTCCCGAACGCAAAGACAGTCTCGAACTCTGGCCCCTCTGTCTCGACGCCTTCGGACTCGTCACGGGTTGGAAGTTTACACGCGAACGCGCACATCGAACAGGTGCCACGTTTGTACTTTTTCGACTCGACAGCATCGCCGTTGATTCCATCCACACCCTCGTCGAAGTCCATGCGCTCGAAGTACTGGGTCGGCAACGAGAAGAGATCGTTTTTCACATTGATGCTTTTCGTCGTCCCCTGGCGTTTCATCATGTGGTCTTTGACCGCGGCGTCTTGGTGAATCTCTCCGGCCACATCGGCTGCTGGAAGCTCTGTCTCCGGATGCGAATCACCGGCAAACGACACTGTCTTCACGTTTTTGGCCCCGAGCACGGCACCGAGTCCCCCGCGCCCGAAGGCCCGGGTATCCGAGGTCATCAACGATGCGTACCGTACCTGATTCTCGCCGGCCGGGCCGACCGTGATGAGCTGATCCGAGCCCAGTCCCCGACGGCTCTCGACCGATTCGGAGACATCTGGGACAGTCGCCTGTTCGAGTGTCGGAACAGACTCGAATTCGACCCCCTCGTCTGTGATGTGTATCGCGAGCAACTCCTCACTTTGCCCAGTAATCTCGACGCAACTGTAGCCGGTGGCGACGAAGTTTCGCGAGAGAAATCCCCCGGCGTTGGAAGAGACGAGCCCATCTGTCAACGGAGAAACACTGGTCGCGTTCATTCGACCGGTATAACTCATCTGAGAGGTTTGCAACGGACCCGTAGAAAAGTATACACAGTTTTCAGCGCCCAGCGGATCAGCATCGAACGGAATTCGGTCGAAAGCAACTCCCGTGGCAAGCCCTCGGCCGCCGATATACTTCGATCGCTCTGCGGAAATGTCCACTGTCTCCCACGTCTGTTCGCCAACATCGATAGAGAGAAGCGGTCCATCTGTATGCAGCATGTAGGGGATGGTCGTTACCCGCACAAATAAATTGCTAGGGCAGACCGGTCGCGGGTCTGATTGTGAGACACTATTCGTTCAAGACGGCTGCACACAGCCTCGAAAAATAATCCCGACACAGCAAAAGCGAGCCCACCGTTCAGTGACCGGACGGGAATTCAGGTTCGGTCAGACCCCTCAAGCCTAGTACTCCCGTAGTGGGATGTGGCGGCATTTCCTGGTCGTGAGACGGCGTCTTCAACCTCACCGACTGTCTTACACTCATCCCAGAGGCAGGCGAACCCCACCGACATGGCTTTACCCGTGAGCGGAGGTCACTCCAGAAACGTCTGCAGCGTCTGCTCGGTCAGATACGCAGTGTACCCGACTGCCTCACTCGTCATCCACAGGAGAAACATCAAATAAATCCCGACGAGGAGGATCCCCTCTCGTTGTGTGAGTTTGAAATCTGTCGCGGTGACGACGACGACGACGAGTGTGCTGTAAAACAAAAACAATAACAGCGGGACAGACGTCAGAAAACTGATCGAGACGCCGCCGGCCAACACGACCCCGATAGGGAGTGCCCCGACGAGATTGAACGTGTTCGTCCCGAATACATTGGCCATCGCCGCCTTTTGATCACCACCCTGACCCATTTTCACCCCGACGAGCAGGTCAGGGAACGAACTCAGTATCGACAGCACCGTCACGGAGATCAAAAACGGCGGTGCGGCGAGAATGTCGGCAATCTCGACTGTCATCGTGATCATCGATTCGACACCGACGAGAATCACAACTAACCCGGCGACGAACAGGCCAGTTTGTTTCCCGATCGCTGTCTTCTGCTGTGGTGGCTCGACATCACTGTTTTGACGACCCTCGGCGATGAGCACCACGTACACACCGTATAGCAGTAGCAATCCAACGCCCATTCCGGGGGTGACTGTGGCAACGGCGGGCCCGTTCGTGCTGAGGATACCGAGCGCGATTACCGCAAAAAAGCCGAGAATCGCGATAACATAAAACAGGGCGTCCCGGTAGACAATACTCCGGGTCGTGGTGGTGGCGCCGGACGTGAGGGCGACGGCCCCGGGGATGACGAGAATATTGAACACCGCAGTCCCGATGAGCGCTCCAGCCCCGACACCGAACTCACCCAGTAAGAGCACAGAAATGACGATAATCGCCAGTTCTGGGAACGATGTCGCGACTGCGACGATAAGACTCCCCTGAATCGCCTGTGAGACGCCAAAGTGATCGCTGATCTGTTCGGTAGTGGTTTCGACGACGTTCGCACCTTTCCAAGTCAGAGCGAATCCGGCGATCCCGAGGAGGATCCACACGACGAGTGGTTGATCACCCAGTAGCGTCTGGACGAGTGTCACTATGTAAATAGTTCGGACAAATACCCAAAGGAGTTCGGATTCGCCGGCGGAGACACGCCCCGCGCAAGGTGAACTCACGGCGAAAAATCTCCACAAGTGTACGCAAAGTACTGGTGTCCACGAACCCGGCAACACAGTATTCACTGGTCTCGCACAGTGCACGGTATGCGCGAGGAGAGTGAGTGTCTGTTTTGTGAGATTATCGACGGAGACCGGCCCTCGAAGACGATTCTCGAGGTGGAGCAATTCGTGTGCTTTCTGGACAAGTATCCGGTGACTAACGATCACGCACTGGTCGTCCCGAGAGAGCATATCCAGTATTTTGCTGAGATCGACAGTCCCGAACTGTTCTCGTTTCTCCAG
>JAQCMZ010000371.1 GCA_028274825.1 Haloferacaceae archaeon | reverse complement strand
ACCTGCTCGAGTACACAGCCCGTGAGAGGGAAATCGAAGTTGAGCAGAGAGACGAACGGGGGACGTCTAGTGCGTGTAGCGTGTGCGGCTTCGAAGACGGTGACAGTCGTGTGGAGCGGGGGTTGTGGAAGTGTGGTCGGTGCGGGGTGATCGCTCACGGTGACGTGAACGGTGCGGATAATATCAGGCAGGAGACGCTACCCGTGACTCCTCCTCTGGATAGCGGTCCCGGCTGTGTGGCCCAGCCTCGCATCATTCGCTTTGACCGGACTCGGGGATTCCAACCCCGAGACTCGGTGAGTGATGTGAAACCGTAATATCCCAACCCAGCGGCTGCAGTGCCGTGGGATTCCCCCGCGTTCACCCGGGGGAGGTCAATTTATGACACATACATTCACCTTTCGGCTGTAACAGCTATTTTCACGTCGGCGTCAACGACCTCGCTATCGGTATGCGGGTCGGACTTCTAGTGTATCCGCGAGGCATCCCGTTCATGACTGTCAGCAGTCAATAATCCCAATTAGGGGAAGATATTCAGCTCTGTCGGGCGGGGTCGTCATCCACACGGAGAATCGTAGTCCACTCAAACGGAGTCGATTGAAATCAGTGTGAAGAGATCTCACACACAGTTGTGAGTGGCTTTCCGCACTAACTGTGAGACTCCTCAGAAGCAGTGTCGGTGGTCTCGAGATCCCCTCGGAGCCGTTGCTCGGCTTCATCCCGGTCTTCAGGATATCCGATATCGATCCGCCAGCCCTCGAGTGGAATCGCATCGATGGTCCGCCGGGAGTGTAAAAGCAGGTCGATCGCTTCAGATAGTTCATACTCACCGCGGTCACTCGGCTGAACCAGGTGACAGGCGTGAAAGATCTCTGTGGTGAACGTGTAGAACCCGGTCATGACGAGATTCGTCGGCGGATCGGGCGGTTTCTCAATAACCTCGGTGATCTCGCCGTAATCGTTCGTGTCACAGACTCCGTATCGTGAGGCTTCTTCGCGCGGAACCTCTTCGAGCAAAAACGCCGCATCCGCCCGGGACTCCTGATGTCGATGGACGACATCCTCGAGATTTGCGTTGAAAATGTTGTCCCCGAGCATCAGGACGAAATCGTCGTCGACGTGACCCTCGGCAGTCAGCAGTGCATGTGCGAGTCCGTGCTGTTCTCGCTGATGGGTGTATGTAATTGGCACGTTCTGGAAAGAATCACCGTAATGGTCGATGATTGCTTCCTTGCGATACCCGACGACGATAATGAGCTTGTCGGCGCCCAACGAGACGAGTTGCTCGAAACAGTGTGTGAGGATCGGTCGGTCATCTACCTCGACCATTCCCTTCGGTTTGTCTTCAGTGAGCGGGCGGAGCCGGGTGCCCTCACCCGCTGCCAAAACGACGGCGTCCATACAACGCTGTATTTTCCGAGTCACAAATGAGTTCGCAATCCACCGATCAGGCTCTGTGAGCAGCGACCGGAGCGAGCCGATCTTCTACCGGTGGCCAAACCACGCCTGCTCGACGGCCACGACACGTCGATCGTCGTCGGCCCGCGGGGCACTCAAGAGGTCTGTGATGTGCTGTTTACCGATGATAACCTGGAAATTCGACTCACACTCACCGTTCGTGAACTCCAGTCCGGCACGGATCCGTCCACCGTCGATGGGTTCGATATTGACCGCGCTCCGACCGCCCACTCGAATCCCGGGTACGCGTACCGGTTCGACGAGTGCGTAACGATTGCCGGCAACACGGCACCGACTGAGCCGGTCTGCTCACTCGCTGACGACTCGGCTGTTTTCGTCCGCGAGTGTGCGTATCCCGATGGCACGGACGCAGCCGGCCATTCGACGCCGGCAGCACTCGGACGGCTCCTTGCTGGCATTGATATGGGTCACGTCTTGTTCAGGGGTCTGCTTCCCGAGACGGAACGACGGGCCAACAAGTTAGTCGACACTGGCAGCGAGCATACAACCGCGACTGTCATCGTTGCGACGGATCGAATCACGCTGACGATTGCCTAGCAGTCGTTGACGAGGCGAGAATTAGAGATTCGGTCTGGGTCGTCTCCCGTTGTTCGCCCAACCGCGGGTTCGTGTCTCACTGCCGGTCGTGTTGTCTCTCATCGGGGCGGTTTTACCCGTCGCACAGGAGTGTGGTCGCCTGCTTCACGTCTGTCGGCGTATTCACGTTCACGCGATCACCGAGTCGGACGGTTGTCGTGTCGAAACCTGCATACACCAATAGGTCGACCGCCTCGCTCAACTGATACTCACCGTCTGCCGAGGGCTGAAGCAGCGCACATGCCGGGAAGATTTGTTCGGGCAGCACATAACAGCCGGTCGTCACGAGCGTCGACGGGGGGTCTGCCGGCTTCTCGACGATGCTGACGACACTGCCTGAGTCATCCGTCTGAATCACACCCGTCGTCGTCGCGACTGCGGGCGACACTTCTTCAACTGCGAGGACGGCGTCGGCATCACTCGCAGCCTCGACAGCCGGTTGAACGCTCTCGACAAACACGTTATCGCCGTTCAAGAGCAGGAAGTCGCCACTGACGTGCGGTTCGGCCTTGGAGACGGCGTGGCCGAGTCCAAGCTGCTCGCGCTGGTGAGCATACGTGATCGGGACGCCGTCGAAAGCATCTCCGAACCGATCGACGATCTGTGCTGCTTCGTGCCCGACTATCACGACGAGTTCGTCGGTCCCCGCCTGCACTGCTGTCATGAATACGTGCGCTAGAAGTGGCTGGCCTGCGATCTCGACAAGCCCTTTCGGCTGGTCGTCGGTGAGGCCACCGAGCCGTGTCCCCCGGCCAGCTGCTGGAATTACCGCCTCCATACGGGACATATCACACATCGATCACCTCAAATTGTTGGTCTCTCACATCGGTGGAATCGGGCACCTCTCGCAGCCCAGATCAATATCACCGGGATAATCTACGAGCGTCGTGAAAAAAGAAGTCGATCAGACAAGTCAGGGTATGTGTCGATGACACCGATGTGTGAGTGTGCAGATACTCCCAGTTCGTCTCAATGGTATCGCGGCCGGCAACGACGCGATACCGCCGCCGTGGTCGTGGAGATAGTATCTGAGCTGTCGCGTCCGTGTTCGGAGTCTCGACTATCGCTTACGATCGGGAAACATCGACCCGGCGCCGTGAGCCTCGATGGACGGCTGAACTAGCTAATGTCTCGGTGAAGGCTCTGAATCAATTTGCCGGCAATGTTGCCGAGACAGACAATATCGGTCAAGAAATCTACCGATGCCGTGACTTCTCCACTTAGTATGAGAGACGGTAGTAACAACTGTGTGGCTCAGCAACGTACGAGGGAACCTGACGAAACTCACGGACTCCAGCCGTGAGATCTCCGACCGGATACTGCGAAGTCATAATCCCTCATCGCTCGGGATCCTTCTGTCGCCAGACCGTGTTCGGTTAGCAGTCACCGCGTGACGACGGCTTTAGCCGGAGAATCTCACTCTGGATCGCCTGCGAGTCCGACGGCAGGATGTATTATCTGGGACCACTCCACCATCGAGCATGGATTGGCTCCGTGGCGTCGAATTCATCCCGCAGGTTAGACCACGGGGTCTCTCCTCGCGTGTGTCTCTCCTCAATGACCGGCAGTGATTTGTCACCGGGTTAAAAATGTTGCACATGAACATCCTCGGCCGGAAAGACGGACCCGCCGGCGTCGCGCTGTTCGTCGATGGGCCGAACGTGCTCCGCGACGAATTCGACGTAGATCTTGACGAAGTGCGTGCAGTCGCCGAGCAGGAAGGTGATATCGTCACCTGCCGTCTTTATCTTGACGAACACGCCACTCCGGGGCTCATCCAGGCGGCGGAGGCCCGCGGGTTTGAGGTGATCCTGACGAGCGGTGATGTTGATGTCAAGTTGTCTGTCGACGCCACCGCGTTTTCCATCGAGGGGCGCGCAGCGACAATCGCCATCGCCTCCCGTGATACGGACTTCAAACCGGTCGTCGAAGCAGCAAACGAGAACGGACTCCGGACGCTCGCGATTGCCCCTGGAAAGTTCGGCCGGTCGGACGCGCTCCGTAATGCCGCCGCTGATAGCGTCACGCTTGAGGGTGACGTATGATTGCTACGCCCCGGTGGATCGCTCTGACGAAACATGATAATAACGCTCAGAACAGACTGTCACGTCACGGTTCCATCGAGCACCGCTGTTCGGAGTTAGTGTTCGTCTGGCTTGACCTGTGCCGCTTCTCCTGACCACCGGATAATCCAGGCTCCGCACCGAAACAACAGCTCAGAGCAGAGCGAGGTGAAGAGAAGCAAAGAGAAGTGAGGAAAAAAGCGATTAGAGTTCGGGGATCTTCTCGCCGGCGGGCACCGTTGTTTCCAGCCAGTTCTCCTCGGGCGGCAAGGGACACGAGAAGGTATCGGTGAACGCGCAGAACGGATTGTACGCGAGATTGAAATCAAGCGTGGCAGTGTCTCCGTCGCTCAGGGGTTGTTCTGACTCGAACTCCATGTACCGGCCCTGATAGTACGTCTCTTGTCCGGTCGTCTTGTCGCGGAACGGAACGAATAGCGTGGTTTTCTCGTCCGCTTCCTGTCGGTAGCCGCCCAGCGTTCGCTCGGTGCCATCGAGTTCGAAGCTGAAGGTCACTTCACGGAGATACCGAACCTCTGAACCGCCGGTCGTTTCCATCACGACCGGCTCTGGCTCATCGTGTGTCGTGACGGTAGCCTCTACCCGGTGCTCCGGAACCGGATCGTAGTAGTTCAGCCCCTCAAAGCTGTCGCGTTTCTCCGGAGGGATTGGCGATTGTTGATGTGAATCGAAAAAGGAGTCTTTCTCCTCGCGATGCGAAATCACTTCCTCAACGTACGTCTCGGTTGCCATACCTCATTTTAGAGACTGAAACGTTTGACTCCAGCGGTGATCCGAGAGGCCTCGACACTGGAGACAGTCCTGTATACGAGCATATCGATCTGTCCCGAGAGTCACACCACTCATCAACTGCGGACTCCTGCATGGAGCCTACTCACATCTCGTCAGGCACGCAGTTCGTGCCATTCTGATCAGGGAATCAACATCACAGAACAGTTTACTTCGAGACGTATCGTAGATCAACGCGAGGATACACCCTGCTTAATCGACTTCCCAGATATGATACAAAGCCAGGTGAGTAAACCCCCTGCAATTTCCAAGACTCTGAGTCAGTTGTTGGCAACTTGAACGTCGGTATTGAGGTCGACCCACGCGAAACAGTATTCCACAGTCACTTTCACAGTCACATCCACATCTTGCGGTTTCGTGTGCGAATTCTGATAATGTCGCCAGCTACTGGTGTGAATATCTATCAGGGATCGTAATCGTGACCGACGATGAGCGCGGTCACGTTCGTCACGACGAGCCCGACAAACAGTATGTTATCCGTGCCGGTGAGACCCCTCCACAGGAGCGGGACGTATCCAAACGGTAACCCGACTGCGAGCCAGAATGCGGCTGCTGAGACGATACTTTCGATGTGTGCTGACGCTTTGACGCGGCGTTTGAGCCATCTAAGAGAGGTAGAGGCAAACCCCATCAGACAATTTCACATACAGCATCCGGTGATAAATACCCCTAAGAGTGTTTTCGTGATTTTAGCTTTTCAACGAATCCGTGAATCGTTTATCGGGTCTTGCGGCCCAGGTGAACTACCCCACCCTCCCGCGCTCGGGGCTCCTCGCCCCTCGGTTGTTGAGGGTGTCGTCAGAACTCTCCAAGTTCTGACTGCTCACCAGAAGTCGCTGACTTCTGGTGATGGGGCTTCCTGGTTCTGTGTCGGAATGTATCCCCGAC
>JAQCMZ010000362.1 GCA_028274825.1 Haloferacaceae archaeon | reverse complement strand
GTGTCGGCACACTGTACAATAGGTTCGACGGGATGGATGCCGCGCGAGAAGCCGCCGGGATTGATGAAGACCCCGGAAACGGGCGCGGAATCCCTCAAGACGAACTTCTCGACGCAATTCACGACCTCTTTGAGGAGTTGGGTCGGGCACCCAAGCGAGAGGAGATGAGAAATCAGGGGGCACACTCCACAGGTCCGTATCGGAGAGCATTCGGAACGTGGGGGGACGCCGTGATCGAGGCGGGCTACGAACCACACCGACCGAACAAATACAATAGCGAGAAGAAGACACTCACCTGTGAGTTCTGCGGGACAAAGGAGAAAGAGAAAGTGAGCCAAAACAACGGGCAAGAAAACTGGTTCTGTTCTCGACCCTGCAAGCATAAGTGGCAAGCCGAAAATATTGTTGGGAAAGCACACCATCAGTACGACCGTGTATCAACTGAATGTGACTGGTGCGGAGATGCAAAAGAGGTGAAGCCCGCCGTCTACCGCAATAGAAAAAATAACTTCTGTGACATGAAGTGCAGCGGAAAGTATTGGTCAGAGAACCGGGTCGGAGGAAACCATCCCCGATACTCGGGCGGCAACGTTGAGATGACGTGTGACGGTTGTGGTGATACATACGAAGTCAAACCGGCTAACGTCGAGAAGGCTCGCTTTTGCTCGTACTCGTGTTTAGGAGATGTCCGTATGGTGGAAATGCGGGGCGAAAAAAACACGAACTTCAATCCAGATTTAGTTGACGAATACGGCCCGAACTGGCATGAACAACGCCGGAAGTGCCTCAAACGTGATAATTACAAATGCATTGACTGTGACGCAACTCAAGAACAGCACAACGATGTGTACGGTTGCGACCTGATTGTTCACCATGTCACACCCCGACGCCGATTCGTGACTGATGGAGAACTCGACTGGGAATCAGCGAATAGACTCTCCAACCTCCGAACAGTTTGTCACCCATGCCACGGACGGTGGGAAGGAATCCCAGTTGTACCTCTGTGACATTACCGCTCATTCCCAGCAAGTTTCGTCAAAAGTCGTGATGACAACATCTGGTGCGCGATCTCCATGCCACGTTCCTGCGTCCCAACGAATCGGAAGTCAACATTGTAGTGGTCCTCCCACGAGTCAACCGTCCCAAACAATTGAGACGGCGCAACGCTCCTGTATTGCATGAAGCCACGCTTTCGTTTGAACAATGTTTTTTATCCTCGATAAGGACCGGCAAAGGGTCCGTCCACTCCGAGGCTCGCTTGATCTCAGCCAAGAAGCGGTCCCGATCTCGTGTCACGGAACTTACGAAGTCTTCGCCGGACTTCCTCTCGACAGCAAACTGAGGAAAGTACGTATCATTGTCCGGTTCGTGGTCACAGAACTCAACCAACGTGTAGTCTCCGGTAGTGATCGTTTCACCACTCACCTGAGCATCGAAGTCCGTGAAGTCCCACCCTGTTTGCTCTCGGTTATCACGAAGTATTTGCAACTGAACCATCAGAAATTGGCCTTCGCCCGGACTTTCTCAATCGCAGAAATCTGGTCGTGTCGTCCAAGCTCGAGCGATGCGCCGACCTTCTCGAAGTCTCCATCGCCCTTGGCTTCAGGATGTGGTTGACATCCTCCTCCGCGTGACCGCGGCCGAATCCCACCGCACCGCTGGGTTGGGAGTGTCAGGGTTGCAGACTGCCAAGCCAACACACCGTTGGAATCGGTGAGTGACCGGTCGATGGGCAGTCTCCTGGGAGTGGCCACCCCGGGACTCCTCTCGTCTGTCGTGTTCGGATTCCCAGTGTTGTGTTGGCCACAGGGAGTCCAACAGACTTCGACGGACTCGGAGTGACTTTCTCTGCGAGTATTTGCCCGGTGGTTGGTGTGTGACTCCCACATCGGGCCACACCCTGCCCTGTTTCCAGTGTGGGCGGACACTCGAACCGCCAGTTGTCGGGCGTTCGGCTACACTGGGGTCGTCCCCAATGCGCCGGCGCCTGCAGAGACGGTGTTTTGGAACAACAACCGTCGGGAATTGCCGCTGTGACGGGGCGTATCCACGCCGTGAACGACGTGGGAGTGCGCCTGTTCCATCTATAATACGTTAAAGATAGTGAGACTCACACGCCAGTTACGCGAAACGAGGCCGACGCGCCGACAGACAGGCAGAGCAGTCACGGGAGCAGATTACACGGATCCACTGGAGAGACGCACGGCGCTCTGAATGGCAGTCTTGCGACCTGACAGCACCAATCGAAACTGGAAGATCCTGAGAACACGTCTCAGCCGTTCAATTGCCTGCAGACGCTAAGCCCACGCTCAAGCAGTGCTACAGTTCGCATTAGTGGTCCTGCCACCCTCCAGATGGACCCAGATCCACCTGTCATGTGAGTGAGAACCAGCGGGTGTCTCACGAGTGGGTGGCGCTGCCATTCGTATGTCGCAGTATTGTACTTTATATCCATTATTCTATCCTCACCACATCCAGTGATACTAAGCCAGTAAACCACGTGACCGGCGGCCGTACAGGCTGAGCGATCTGTAGCGGAAAGCCAGTAATACTGAAAGTTACGTTCGCTGGGTCTGTCAATTTGGGCTCTTGGGCGCTTCTTATTCGGTTACTAATCCGCTCGTGACCTCGCTCGACAGTGTTGTCATACCTGGGTGGCGAGCCGTAACCAGCGGTAGATCACCTGGTTATTCAGTTGTTCTGCTTCGTCATGCTTTTATGATAATGTGTATTATGTACAATACATTGAACACGAGACAATTATTGAAGATACTCGTCGTGGCAATTGGATCGTTCGGGCTGATTCTCGGCGCATCCGGGGTCGGTGCCGCTACAGATTACACGTTTCCTGAACCAGACGTGTCCGCCTATGCGAACGGAGACAACACAATCGAACCAGGCGAGACGGGGGACATCAATCTCCGTGTAGAAAACAGCGGTGAATCGGTGATCAACAACGGTAACGATATTTCGGATCTTGAGTCAGCAGCCGCCGTGTACGACGTCAAGCCAGGGAATGCAGAGGCGGTGAAGATTCGCATCCGAAATGACGGCGGGACATTCATCGATGAGATAGAGCACTTCGATATCAAATCTGGCATAATCAATGTAGGGCAAATATCCCCCGGGACGAGCGCTGGGGGCGACCTGACGATTGAGGCAGACGAATCAATCGACGCAGGTGTGTATGAGATTCCAGTCGAGATCGAGTACACCTACGTGAGTATCTTAGAAAACAGTATTAACGAGCACACTATCGACAGAGATACCGAGACAGTTCAAGACACTATACAAGTCAGAGTCGAACAGACAGGGAATCTTGAACTCACCAACTCTGTCACAACTGGTCTGTACGATGGCTCGGAAGGGACGGTCACCGTCGGGCTGAGGAACTCGGGCAACGAGGTCATAAATGATGCGACTCTGCATATGAAAGACTCACAGAACATCCGCTCGACGACGAACGATGTGGATGTGGGAACCCTGCGTCCGGGCGAGCAGTCTGAAGCGACATTCCAAGCCACAGCCTCGGACGTTGATGGAACCGGAAACTACACAGTCGGATTCGAACTCCAGTATGAGGGTTCGAACGGAAACACCGGGTTGACTGATACTGAGCACACGGCCGTGCGGATACAAGACGGTCCAGATCAGCAGGTTACGGCTGTTGAGTCCGAGATGTACGTCGACTCCATCGGACGGGTCACGGTACAGATCACGAACACGGGCCAGTCGCAGATGAAAGAAGCGCGTCTCAATCTCCAGCCACAGGAGCCGTTTTCTCCAGTGTCGTCAAGTGGGTGGGTGGGGACGCTCAATCCGGGTGAGACTACTACATCGACGTTCAAGCTCGATGTGTCTGACAGAGCCGTGGCGCAGTCGTATCCACTCGATTTTGTCGTGGAGTACTACGATGGGCACGACAATCGGATCGTGAGTGAAGTGCTGACTGCAGAGGCAGACGTCGGCGCCGAGAAGACGTTTGCTGTGCAGAATGGACAACAAATCAGCGTTGGAAGCACCGACACTGTCGAATACACAATCACGAACACCGGCGACTCAGAAATCACAGACGCAACGGTCAGACTAAATTCGAACACGCCGTTTGAGACGGACGACGACACCACGTTCGCTGGATCGATTGACCCTGATGAGTCCAAAACCGTCCAGTTCAAGTTGTCTGTGGAAGATTCAGCGACAATCGACAAGACGTACTCGTTAGATACGACAATCAAGTATAAAAACGAGTACGGTGACACAGTCACGACCGATACCGTCTCGGCACCAATCACGGTGACTGAATCGGAGGGCCTCCCGGTTATCCCGCTAATCGGTGGGATCGCGGCCATCACCGCGCTGGTTACGGCTCTTGTCCTTTACAGAATACGGTAATCTATGCGGTTGAAACACAGCATCGATAAATTCAGTGAAGCGGTGTCTAATGGGTTAGAACGCACCGGGAAGTTTTCTTCCCGGAATCCAGTCCCCGTCGCAGCGCTCGTCGCGATAACGAGTGTAGCCGCCATCCTAATTGCCGTGTTGACGATCCAGATGAGTATGGGGATGACGCTGTATATCGATGATAACTCGGAGGCGGCAACTGACTGGGAGCACCTGAAGGAAAACTTCAATACGGGTAATAATATGTTCGTCGTCGTCGAGTCGAGCAATCTTCACGACCCTGAGAATATTAGGGCAATCGATCGGATGGACGCTCGCTATACGGAGACGGATAATATCAAAGATGTCACATCTCTGGCCGATATCGTGCAGATGGAAAACGGCGGTCAGATCCCGGACACAGAATCGGAAGTCGAGTCGCGTTTGTCGGATGTAGAAAGCGGAGACGGTGAGATGGCGTCGTTTGTGCGTCGACTCGAGCCCGAACAGGGCAAGACTATACTCATCGCCTCCTACGGAGAGGTAGACACCTACGACAGGGGCAAGCTTCTGCCGACCCGTGATGCTGAGATCGTGTACGGGAATATGCAGTCTGAAACCGAGTTCGTCAACACACCCGCAGATATGGATATCACGATCACTGGCCAGCCTGTGTTCGAGAACGCGGCCTTCGGGCTGATGCTGCCGGAGATGATCACGCTGTTTGCAGGCTCGTTTGCTGTGATCCTCGTTATCGTCTTCGTCGTCATGCGCGAGAAAGTCGAAAAAGACTGGCACGTCCTGATCCCGCTTGGCGTGGCTATGACCTCGCTGCTCTATATGGTCGGGGTGATGGGCGCTCTCGGCTACAATTTCAACGCCATCATGCTGGGTGTCATGCCCATTGCGCTGGGGCTTGGCATAGACTACAGTCTGCAGATCCACACGAGATACACCGAGGCGAGAAGAGACGGCCTGAGCCCAGAAGAGGCCGCAGGTGTGTCGACACGAACGACCGGGCGGGCACTGCTGATCGCCATGGGGACGACCGTGGTTGGGTTGTCGTCGCTCCTCATCTCGCAGGTGCCGCCGGTCCGACAGTTCGGTGTCACGAGTGCCTCAAGTATCGTCGCGGCGATGATTCTCTCGGTCACGATACTCCCCGCACTGCTCGTTTTGTTTGACGATGACAGCTACCAGAGTTCGACTTCTGACCAGGACAACGACCCCAACTCCGATAAACTCGAGACCGCCGTCGAGACGTTCCTTAACGCAGCAATTTTGAGGAAACCATTGCTCGTGTTGCTCGTGGTGAGTGTGTTACTACTCGGCGGGTTGTACGCGTATCCGAGTGTGCAACCGAACCAGGAGATGATGGATTTCTGGCCACAGGAGTTGGATGAGAAGAAAGACATCGAGATGCTGTCCGACACCGTCGACAGTCCAAAGATGATCTACGTGGTTGCAGGGACGGATACTGCGTATTCACCGGAGACGTTCAGACAGTTATCGAGATATCAGGAGCTGATGGTCGAAAATGACAGGGTGAATTCCGTCCAGAGCCCTGTCTCCACGGTTCGTGTCGCCAACGACGGGCGGATCCCGACGCGTGAGCGGGCGATCAGATCAACTGTGAATCAACAGGCCCAGCAAAACAGTATGATGGGTGTCGAGCCCATCTCTGACAATCCAAATGCGGTCATCATGACGTTCTACGTCGATGATATCGAGGGAGAACCAGTGAGAACCCTCATCGGAGAGTTCGAAGGTAATGCCGACCAGACACTGACGACGGTCGAAGACATGCGGATAACGGGGAAACCCGTCGTCAATAGAAACGTCATCGAAAACGTCACCGCGGGTCTAACACCGATGACAATCCTGTCGTTCAGTCTGGGGATTATATTCCTATCACTGGTGTTTTTGTCCCCGTCGATAGCGGTGAAACTCGTGATGAGTGTCTCGGGTGGAACGGTGCTACTCGTCGCCGGGTCAATGTACCTGCTCGAGATTCCGTGGAATCCACTGACAATAACGATGTCTTCACTCGCCCTCGGGATTGGGATCGACTTCGGGATTCACATATACGAGCGCTATTCTGAAGAGCGTGAACGAGGGAGAGACCCAGAAATTGCTATCTCGATTGCGGCCTCGAAATTGTCGAGACCGATTCTCGGGTCGAGTTTCACGACGATATTCGGCTTCGGCGTGCTCAACCTGTCAAGATTCCCCGTCCTGTCGAACTTCGGGCTGACCACCGATCTCGCGATCGGATTCGCCCTGCTATCGGCATTCATTACACTGCCTGCGGTACTCGTCGTGTTCGACGACTGATGCCGGTGTGGCCGACCGAGACATTTACTGAAAATCCGTGTCGCGGTACCCGTTCGATCGAATCTGTCGCTGATATCAACGAGTGCCATCGTCACCTACTCACGGCTGAAGCCGCTGGCGTCTGGACTGTTCTCACTGTGAGATTACAACACCACCAACTGCTCCGGCAAGCAGTGTGATATGGATTGAGCGATAGCCAGCCGGTTCAGGAGAACAGACTTCGTTACGAAATCGGGTTTCTTTATGTTAATCGATGACATACCCGTGTAGTCTGCTCACCCCGTGTCAGGGAAAACGTGTCCTGAATCGTCTGAATGAGCGCGATGAGGGTGCTGCCGAGCTGCTTTCTATCAGCGGGCGGTCACAGTATCGATTGCTGAGAGTGCAGAAGTTGCTCCACTAGCTCGGAGAGAGATCCCACGCGCATCGCTGGTTCTGTCGACAACGTCTCGGCTTCGTTGTGCTGTCGATCCACGTAGACGGCGTTCAGTCCTGCTCGTGTCGCTGCGAGCACGTCCGTTTCACGATCACCAACGTAGACTCCGGTGGTGGCGCTCAATTCGGCCATCGATTCAAGCAGGT
>JAQCMZ010000360.1 GCA_028274825.1 Haloferacaceae archaeon | reverse complement strand
CCGTGTTGTCCGTGCCGTCCAGAAACGGACGCAGGCGACTGTCAGTCCCCTCGAGCTCCCGCGTTTGCGGTCGGCTGGAATTCACACCCCAACACTCGCTGTGTCCGTGGAGGTCGCTCCACCACGACCAGACAACTCCCGTCTCACGCCCAATGGACGGGTTTGAGAGGAGTCGCATTTCCAACCCGTCAAACGACCGCATCACAGTAAGATCCTTAATGCCCGTCACGGTCGTTACACCGCTATACGGGTCGTGATAGATTACACGTTTTGACGGGCTTCACCCTCTCATCCGTCGAGAGACGCAGTCTCTCGTCATCACTCTTCTTCGATTTCCGTCCGACCCCTCACACTCGCCCTACTCAGCCTGTAGAAATCGGGACACTGTTAAATGTGTTTTCAGAAACATAATACGCCGTACTGGCTGGTTTCATCTGTCTTATTTCCAAAGCAGAAACCGCCGGCGATTGGCTCAGGTCCGTTAGCCTCGCGTGGAACCAGCGTGTCTGAACACTACCTCTCATACAAGCTATTGATTTAAACGGCCGGCGAACAGTAAGAGTATATGGAGATTTCGGTAGTTGTCCCGACACTGAACGGTCGGGATCGATTGGCGGCGGGACTCGACGCCATCGCCGCACATGCCCCCACTGCAGAGGTGATTGTCGCGAACGGCCCCTCTGCGGACGGCACTACCGGAATGGTACGGGAGCGGGAGGATATCGATATCCTCGTAGAAATCTCTGATCGCACCGTCAATGTCGCCCGTAACGCCGGGTTCGAGGTGGCGTCAGGAGAGGTGATCGCGTTCGTGGACTTTTTCAATCGGATCGACACGGGATGGTTAGCGAGCCTCCGGGCGGGGCTCGAACGAGCATCGGTCGTGACCGGGCCTGTCCACCGAGAAGTGAAAGGCGGTCACACGACGGAGACACAGGAAACCGGGCACATCGCTGGTCATGATGTAAATTACTTCAACGGCGGAAACGTCGCCTTCCACGCGAGAGTCCCCGAACAGTTGGACGGATTCGATGAGTATCTCGTCACCGGTGGGGCGCGTGATGCCGCACACAGACTTGTCAAGATGGGCATTGATGTCGCGTGGGAACCCGGGATGTGCGTGACCCACGAGCCGGGGGAAGATCCGAACGAGTGGGGGTGGAAGTATCGGGCACTTGCGTATCGCGCCGTCAAAAATTATGGCCTCCAGCCGACGGTTCTTCGACGGCTCGTCTCTCATGCGACCGGCGACGCGATAGATGTCGCCAAAGACGTTCTCTCGGGGAATGCGACGCCGACGGCGTGGTTTGGAAACGGGCGGGATATCGTGCTGGGACTGAGCGCTGGGGTTTCCGATGGAATTGTCGCTCGAACCCGTGACAGAACACCCAGACGTAATCCGAACGGTATCTCCGCGCGCGCAGACCGTGCAGTCGCGCGATACGACTGGCGGAGCGAACGGGCGCCGAGTCTTGCCTCCAACAACTGAGAGCCGATGAACCTGACCTGGCCCTACTCGACTGTGTTGCAGCGGGGTCTGAACGAACCCTGCCTGCGACGTACGGGTCGGGTCTGAGGGCAGCATCCGGGGTTATCTCACGGCACATCTCGGAGTTATAATATCAGCACATATTGTGACGGCATTTCGACGGTGACTGGGGACTCGCTCGCGGCGGTGTCGATTGCAGGTGTCAACTCGATGGAAGCACTCGTATCGCAGTTCACACGGTGACAGACAGAGTCGTCCCCGTTCTGAGTGCTTTTGCCGTCACCTGAGGTCTGACGGATAGCCAGCAGAAGCCTCGTCGCTTATGCCGGGACGAGGTCACAGACCGAGCAGACTGAATGTGGGGACACTGGCCAGTGACATCGCGTGTGCAGGTCACATCTGGCAGGTCCTATCACGGCTATTGCTGTGGGATTTTGGGACGACTCGGTGTGACCCTGAGAGCAACCGCAGAGGGACATCAGTCGAACCGCGGCCGATACCCCCGAGCTATGGCAGATACCGCCGCACGGACCCGGAGCAAACGATTGATCATCCGCTCTCGTCGCTTCCCAGCGCAGGGATGAGCCGAGTGGTGTTTTTTCTGAACACGCGCCGGAGCAAGTCCTCTGAGACGTCGAGGGTGAGGATCTCCATGACACCGACGTTTGGGTGTGTCTTCGGCGCTCCACTGCCGAACAGCACTCTGTCGGGGTGTTCTAGGAGTCCTCGTTCGAGATACTCCCGATATCTGACGTAGCTGGTATCAACATGGAGTCGATCGTGTTCGTCGAGTAAGAGCAGGGCCTCATCCATGAGGGCTGTATCCATGGGGAAGCCGCCAAAACTCGCGAGGATGACGGGAAAATCATACCCTAACAGAATCTCCGCAACCGCATTCGGAGGGAACCGGCTGTCACCCCGCACTAGTACCGGCGCCGCAACGTCGTCGAGAGCGTCGATAACCTCTTGATCCGGGAGTCCGTCACGTCCTGGCACGAGTGTGAACCCGTGGAATCGATCATCGTAGCCATACTGATGGATATAATCCGGCCGGGTGTGGTGATCTTCGCGGTCGATTCGAAGGTTTCGGAGTCGGGAAACAGGGTCGTCTCCAGGCTCACGCGGGCCATTAATCCGGGCAAAGGCAATGAACGGACGTTCCATGCTGAGTCTGGCTACCGCGTTATTCTCTCGGAGATAACTTTCGCCGAGAGGCTGTGGACCTGGGGAAGCTGCTGCTCGAGTGATGCCAGCCTGATGCATCTCACGCTCGAGCCGCTCGGGCGTGACATCACGGCCCCGTGATTCAACGGCATCTTTGTCAGGGTTTAATTGCACGTGAACATCGACCACCCGGAACCCGTGTTCCAGCTCCAACATTCACCGGTAGATTCCCCCGTGACTACATGTGATTATCGGTCGATAGGCCTCCATCTGATGGCCAAAACATCACAACGTAACTGGCCTGCTGGACCGACAGCCACAGACGAAACAATAAACACTTCTCCAGAATTCGGTCGCTATATCGCTGTCTTCCCCTCAAAGCGCACGACGATCCCCTTGACTTTCTGGGAGAGAGTAAATGCGTTAACGGCAAGACACAGAACGGGTCATCGAGTGGGGAGCTAGCCGAATCGTGACCGGCGGTTCAGTTTACCGGGACACACGAATCAGCTGTCAAATCAAAACTCGATTATCACGGTATCTGAGACATCGAGATTGAACGCCTCGCTTCCGCTCCCCTCGCGCACATCACACTCGAGATATCTGTGGCTCCCGACGACGACGATTCGTTCCCCCGGTCGAACTGTGGCAAAGGTGTCTCCGAATGGGACTTGATCGCCGTTCACCTCGACGTGGTCGGGAGTCGGTACCGCGTCACCGGGGATGTTCGTGATCACGTTCCCGAACCCGTCGACTGCGCGTATCTGCCCTTTGGCAACGATACCGTCATCACGGCTGATTGACGCATCTGATAGTGAGAGTGTTATGGGGTCCGGAGCCAACTCAAGCCGATCAATCGACTCCAGTTCACCAATCCCAGTGTGATGAATCTCCGCAGCAAGCGGTGCGAAGATATCTCGACCGTGAAATGTCGATGACGCAGGATCTGTGGCCGTCGCCCGATACACCTCAACCCCCTCAGGGCCGGGTGTGTCGTCACCGCGTCGGGTGTCACCACTATCCGTCGGGGAGTCACTCGCCCGGTTGCCAGAGGCGAGTGCCCGGGCGGGCGGGAAGCCGAGTCCGTTGTCGGGTGCGACGATTGCGTGACCGCCAGCCCGAAACACCACCGCATCACGGTCGGTCCCGACGCCGGGGTCAACAACTGCACAGTGGACTGCCGGGGGATATTCGGGAAGGACGAATCGAAGCCAGAACGCAGCTGCCTGCGGATCGTGGGAAGGGAGGTCGTGTGCAATATCCACGACACGTGCATCTGAATCCCGGTGAATGACACCCTGCATCGCGGCCGAGTACGGTGTTCGGAAATCGCTGGCAAGCGTGATCATGTAATCTGGCCGGAGGTCACGGGTAAAAAACGAAGCGGCCACACCAGGAGAAATCACTCACCCGGAGCAGATCCTCGTCGATTGACTCCACGAATGACAGAGTAGAGCGTGATCCCACAGGCGATCAATTCTCGATATCGCTCACATTCTCAGAGGACTCTGGAATGGTGTCGCTCCCGTTTGCGTCCGTATCTGCAATCTGCTGGATTCGCTCAACCCCATCAATCTCGTTAATCACTTCCGCTACAGGTCCGGGAACGAGTTGCCTCCATGAGCGATCGTGAATGATTCGTTCGCGGAGTTCTGTCCCCTCTAACACCTCCCGGCGAAACATTGGAGACTGACGAACCTCCACACCAGCCTCAGTGAACAATCGGACGACCAACGGGTTATTAGAATACGCGACATCGAACGCTGGAGACATGCTCTTGACGTGAGACACCCACACCGAGTTCCGATTGATATCTTCGATCGGGACGACGTAACTGGTCACGTCGAATTCCTGGAGCGATTTGGTGACCATCATCAACCGTTCGCCGGCGGTGAACGGGTTCCGAGCCGTGTGGGAGTCGCCCGCGCTGCCGATCCCCAACACGAGTTCGTCGACTTCACCGACGATCTCTTCAACCATGTGATGGTGGCCGTTGTGATACGGCTGGAATCGGCCAATATAGAACCCCCGCATATCACAACAGTATTTTTGCACCAGTTATAAAGCCGACGAGGTTGAACGCAGTCGGTCAATCAGGCTGAGAACGGCTAAGTCCCGGGGATTCGACAGGGGGTCCTCAACAGATGTCAGGAGAAAGTATATCAGTAATCAAACCTTCCTACACTACAGCGATAATCGATTCTATGAGCAACGATAAGGACAACAGCGATCGTTCCCAAACCCGGGAGTCAGCCGGTAACAGCGGGGACGACGCGTCCAGCGAGGATTCTCACTCGGGCGGTGACCCGGACCACGAGCGCTCGGCCGGCGAGGCCGACCACGAGGAGCCCTCCGATCACGCCGAGGCTCCTGAAAGGCACGACGAGACGACGGAATCCACAAACGAAGAATCATACCCAGAGGGCGGAAGCGATATCTGGGAAGACAAAATCACCCCGGATAACGGGGCCGACACAGCTATCGACGCCGGTCTTGGCGCTGATACCGATAGCTCGGGCGAGGGCGATACCCTCGGCGATATCGAGGAACTCGGGAGTACCGTCGAAGTCCACGAGGCAGAAATCGAAGACGATCCTGACGAGGACGACCTCCTCGGTGGGTTGAAAATCGATTCAACCGAGGATATCAGCATCCCCGACCGACTCGTTGATCAAGTCATCGGGCAAGAGCACGCACGCGATGTGATCATCAAAGCGGCCAAACAACGGCGTCACGTGATGATGATTGGCTCGCCCGGAACTGGAAAGTCGATGCTTGCGAAAGCGATGTCAGAGTTGCTCCCGAAAGAGGAACTCCAAGACGTCCTGATATATCACAACCCTGACGACGGTAATAAACCGAAAGTCCGGACAGTTCCGGCCGGGAAAGGCGAACAGATAGTCGAAGCCCACAAAGAGGAAGCTCGCAAGCGGAATCAGATGCGGTCGTTCCTCATGTGGATCATCATCGCAGTCGTGCTTGGATACGCGCTGATTATAGCCGGGCAGATCCTTCTCGGAATCCTCGCAGCCGGGATCGTATACTTGGCGTTCAAGTACGCCTCTCGGGGATCGGACGCGATGGTGCCGAACCTGCTGGTGAACAACGCCGACACAACGACGGCTCCGTTCCGAGACGCGACCGGCGCCCACGCAGGGGCGCTGCTGGGCGATGTCCGACACGACCCGTTCCAGTCGGGTGGCATGGAGACGCCGTCTCACGATCGAGTCGAAGCCGGCGCCATCCACAAGTCCAACAAAGGTGTGCTGTACGTCGACGAGATCAACACCCTCGATATCCGGTCACAGCAGAAACTGATGACCGCGATCCAGGAGGGCGAATTCTCGATTACCGGCCAGTCAGAGCGTTCATCTGGAGCGATGGTCCAGACGGAAGCAGTCCCGACAGACTTCGTGATGATTGCTGCTGGAAATCTCGACGCGATGGAAAACATGCATCCTGCACTTCGGTCCCGGATTAAAGGCTACGGGTACGAAGTCTACATGGACGACACCATCGAGGACACCCCGGAGATGCGCCGAAAGTACGCGCGCTTCGTCGCTCAGGAAGTGTCGAACGACGGTCGATTGCCGGAGTTTACCGCCGAAGCGATCGAGGAGCTAATTCTCGAGGCCAAGCGGCGGTCCGGGCGGAAAGGCCACCTCACGCTTTTGTTCCGGAATCTCGGCGGGCTTGTCCGAGTCGCCGGCGATATCGCTCGCGGCGAGGGTGCCGACTACACCAGCCGCGAACATGTGCTCCAGGCGAAGGGCCGGTCGCGGTCGATCGAACAACAGCTCGCTGACGATTACATCGAGCGCCGGAAAGACTACGAACTCCAAGTGGCCGACGGACACGTGGTTGGCCGGGTCAACGGTCTCGCGGTTATGGGTGAAGACTCCGGGATCATGCTGCCTGTCATGGCAGAGATCACTCCTTCCCAGGGGCCCGGACAGGTGATTGCAACTGGTCAACTGAAGGAGATGGCCGAGGAGTCGGTGCAGAATGTCTCCGCGATCATCAAGAAATTCTCTGACGAGAACATCACTGAAAAAGACATTCACATCCAGTTCGTCCAGACAGGCCAGCAAGGTGTGGATGGCGACTCCGCATCGATTACGGTCGCCACGGCAGTGATCTCGGCGTTGGAAGATGTCGGCGTCGATCAAGCCATGGCGATGACGGGATCGCTGTCTGTTCGGGGCGATGTCCTCCCAGTCGGGGGCGTCACCCACAAAATCGAGGCAGCCGCGAAGGCCGGCTGTAAGCGTGTCATCATCCCGAAGGCGAACGAACAGGACGTGATGATCGAAGACGAATACGAGGAGATGATCGAGGTCATCCCGGTCTCGCATATCAGTGAAGTGCTCGAGATTGCGCTCGAGGGTGAACCTGAGAAAGACTCACTAGTCGACCGACTCAAGTCGATTACTGGGTCCGCCCTCTCTGAGGGTCAGCAAGGGAGTGGTGGCGTGGCTGGCGCCTCGTCCGGCGGTCCGAGCCCGCAGTAGATGCCTGCCTGGGCGACGTTCGCCGCCTTTGTCGGCGTTTTCGTCGCTGTGTTACTCTTTTTTACTCGGGTTTCACGCCGAACACTGGAGCGTGCGACTGTGGTTACCGACCGCTCCGAGCCGGGAATCTCCGGGGGAACCTCTCCAGGCGATGACACTCGTTCGACCGACGACTCTGCTTTCACTTCCACAGTCGATAGAACGGAGGAACGCGGAGATTCTGACAGTGGAGTCGTTTGTGACTCAAATGACTCGACCGAGCATCGGGAAGGTCGAGATCAGTTCACGAGAATCAGCCGGTCACCGAGTCAGAAAACTCCGGAGACATCAGACGATGTGGCCAATCTCGTCCAGTCGTCCACACAGACGAGAAGACAGATTCCAGACACACCGACCGTTCAGCCAGGGCAAAGCGCAGATGATCCCGAGGACCGGCCGAGCGCAACACAGGGCGCGAGCGCAACCCCGGCTGAGACAGGAGAGCCTGGTCACGAGGCCGAATCCGAATCTGAGAGTGAACCATATCTGACTACGCGTGAGCTTTACGCGACTGTCGTTGTCTCGCAGGGGCTGTTACTCGTGGTTCTGGGGATCGCCGTCTGGATGACCGACGTTCCGGTAATGGCGCTCGGTATCGACATCAGCGCGATTGCCGCAGAGACTGTCGGGATCGGGCTCGTGACCGGTATCGTCTTTTCCGCGGGGAATGAAATCGCAGCCGCTGCCGCCACGAGAGTGGGTGTGACTCCGTCAACGGACCTTCGTGAGGCGTTAGCGCCCGACACCACAGGTAGGTGGGTGATTCTGCTAGTGGTAGTTCTCCCGGTGATTGCGGTCTTCGAAGAAATGCTATTCCGCGGAGCACTGATTGGCGCCCTCGCAGGAGGATTCGACATCTCACCGTGGATACTGGCCGCAGGGTCGTCAGTAGCGTTTGGCCTTGGCCACGGAGCCCAGGGTCGGACTGGGATCGTCGTTACCGGACTACTGGGATTCGGCCTCGCATCTGTATTTATCATCTCTGGAAGCCTGACGGTCGTCGTTATCGCTCACTATGTTGTGAATGTATTAGAGTTCGGCGTTCGGGAGGCTGCTAGCTAAATCGCTCTCCCGTTGAGTCCTGCCGATCACACACCCGAGACAGCAGCCCGACAGCTGCTGGTTGCTGAGGCGGAACATCTGACGGGCAGCTCCTGAATCCTAGATGGATTTTGGGACAGGTCTCGTCTGAGATATCTCGCTACCTGAGGCCAGTTCTGGGCATGAGTGGTTCTGCTCAAGAGCCCGGAACAGACACATCTTCACGCGCAATTCGACACAGCGTGACAATTCCAGTAATCGATATCGAATTCAAAGTCAGAACTTCAGCGCGACCACCGGGATACGACCACAATCATGTGGCTGGCGACTCTCCGCAGTCGAGGCCAGTTCAACTCAAATCCCCTCGAGATCTCGAAGGGTCTTGCGGACAGCCGGAGGCGTCGCGCCGTCAGCCCCCTGAACCCGATGGTCAGGGATAACCAGCGGTGTCGGGTTCTGTCCGATCGCCTGCTTCACGGCGGCGACATCATCGGCGTCGTTTGGATCGCGAGCCGCCATGCGGACGACTTGACTCACTGAGGCGTTCTCACCGTACGGTACCTGTCGGACCGACTCCAGTGCTTTCCGCTCGTCCGCGCCGAGGGTGAGAGCAACGTCAACATCCTCGAACGGTTCCTCAGCACCGGATAGATACTCACCAATACGGTCGAGTAAGAGGTGGGTTTCTCCGGCATCAACCGCGGGGTCGTCGACGAACGAGACTGCAATCAAACGGCCGCTGGCGAAGCCCAGTTCGACAGCCCGGTCGAGTGCGGCAAACTGTCGGGCGTACAGTCCCGAGGCGCCAGTGAACTCTCCCATACGAGCTTCCTTCGACCGCCGCGGACTAACCGCTGTCGGTCCGGTGTGGTGCGGTGTGGTGGGTGAGATAGTGCCAGTTTCCTGCGCTGCTGGACCAGCCATCATCGAGTACACAACTCTTATGTACAGAAGAGTACATCAGTGTACAGTAATGAGGGATAGAAACGGTATGGCACCCGCAGTCGAGTCGATCCTAGAGGCTGCTCGGCAGCGAGGGGCTCGAGGCGACGGCGAGCGGATCACAGTTGACCCCCGATCGCTAACAGAGGCGTTCAAAACAGCCGAGGCCAGCGGACGCGTGCCGGTTATCGCAGAGATCAAGCCGACGAGCCCGACGACAGATGGGGTCCGTGAGGATGATCCTGTCGAGTTGGCGCGGGGAATGGTCACTGGGGGGGCTGCTGCCCTGTCGGTTCTAACCGAGCCCGATCACTTTGGTGGCGATACGGCGACGCTGACCCGGATTCGAGAGGCTGTCGACGTCCCCGTTCTTCGGAAAGACTTCCTGTTGCGAGAAAATCAGCTAGACACGGTGACTGCAGACGTAGTGTTACTGATCGCACGATTCGTAGATAATCTCGCTGTGTTGGTAGAGGCTGCCCGCGACCGGGGATTCCAAGTTCTGGTCGAGGTCCATACTCGAGCAGAACTCAAGCAAGCCGTGGAGGCTGGCGCCACGTTTATTGGCGTGAACAATCGGGATTTGGCGCAATTAGAGGTCGATTTAGCTACGTTTGGCGAGGTGGCGCCGGCCGCGCCTGGTGATGCGATATTGATCGGAGAGAGCGGTGTCTCTGAGCGAGACGATGTGAGACAGCTGCGCGGTGCCGGCGCCAACGCGCTTTTGATCGGGAGTGCTATTATGAGTGGAGACGTCGTAGAAAACACACGACAGTTCGTTACCACGGAGCAGACAACATGAGTAAGATGGAATCACGAGAAGACGGAAAGTTCGGGGAGTATGGTGGCCAATACGTGCCGGAGGCACTGATGCCGGCAATCGAGGAACTCGATGACGCGTACCATCGATACGTGCTCGACAATGAGGATGGATTCATGGACGAGTTCCGGGAGCGACTGCGTGACTTCGGCGGCCGGCCGACACCGCTGGGGCGGGCTGATCACCTGTCTGACCGCTATGATCGAGAGGTGTATCTCAAGCGCGAAGACCTGTTACACGGCGGCGCACACAAACTGAACAACGCCCTCGGGCAGGTTCTTCAGGCCAGGTACATGGGGAAAGAGCGAAATATCGCTGAAACCGGAGCCGGTCAACACGGGACAGCCACTGCGATGGCGGCAGCGCACCTCGGGATGCCCTGTGAGATCTACATGGGAGAAACCGACATCAACCGTCAGCGCCCCAACGTCTTCCGAATGAAAACCAACGGTGCCGAGATCACACCGGTCACTGCGGGTCGGGGGACTCTGAAAGAGGCCATCTCTGAGACGATGCGCGACTGGGCAGAGTCAGTAGAAAACAC
>JAQCMZ010000351.1 GCA_028274825.1 Haloferacaceae archaeon | reverse complement strand
GGCTGAGCGATCGAATCTGTGACCGGATCCACGCCGACGATGTCCACGGAAAGCGCCTCCGCGCCGTCGCCTGCCGTGACAGTCCCCTCGATTCGACGGCCGGATGGTGACTCCCGGCTGTCTCTGAGCTGTATCGTCGCTTCGACCGGCACACTAGCGTCATTCGTATCAACTACCATGATCGATGATGGTGGCTCCCAGGCTGGTATCGCCGTGATCACCACGCAACCGGCACTACAGTTTTTATACGAGGGTGTGTATCACCGTATTATTGCATATGAGACTAATATTACAACTAAGCAGACTCCTCGAGACAGTCGATCTTGTCGGAATCGGAATCGCGCTTGGAAAGTTTGTTCTCGCGTTCGCTGGGATTTACGCCATTGGAATGTACGGGTTTGTGCCGGCAGTCCAGCGGGTTCTCGGCTCCAAGGGGTTTGCCGATGTCGTCAAGAGTCTCGGCACGAGCGTTGCCGGAGCTTTAGTGTGGTTTGGCGCACTCGCGGTTGCATTCACCGTCGCCGGGTACGGCGCGTTTCTCTCTGCGTTTTCGGTGCTCGGGGGGGCGGTGGCACTGGCAATCGGCTTCGCGGCACAGGATCTGATTGGGAACTTCGTCGCGGGGGTATTCATCCTCAAAGACAAGCCGTTCGAAGTGGGTGACTGGATCCAGTGGGAGGGCAACTCCGGGCGTGTCATCGATATCGATCTCCGTGTCTCGCGGGTGCGAACCTTCAACAACGAGCTAATTACTGTTCCGAACGGGGAGTTGGCCAATAACGCGGTCACCAATCCCGTCGCTAACGATACACTGCGTCAGAAGTTCGTGTTCGGAATCGGCTACGATGACGACATCAACAAAGCGACCGATATTATCCTCGAAGAGGCGGCCGATCACCCAGAGATCCTCAGCGACCCCGGCACCTCAGTCCGGGTCGTCGAGTTGGGTGACTCGGCGGTTGGTCTCCAGTCGCGATTCTGGATCAGTCAGCCCAACAAGCCAGACTACGCCCGCATCCGCTCGGAGCATGTCCAGAGTGTGAAAGAACGGTTCGACGAGGCTGGAATCGATATGCCATATGTCCACCGCCAACTGGTCGGCAGTGTGGAACTCCCGGACAGAGCAATCAAACAGTGACGCGTCTCGCGTTGCTAATCTGTCGTCACAGTGACACAGTTTGACGATAGAAGTGGGAAACAAACCCGGCGCTCAGTCGGCGTTTGACGGCCGATACGCCCGGCTGATCGCCCGCCACCGGTTCGACCGGAACCGATGGAGATTCAGCCCGGCGGGCACAATTGTTTCGACTAACATCGCCAGATAGAGTCCAACAATCCCCAGTGGCGTGACTGTTCCGAGAGCTGCCAGCGGGAGAGCGAACGCGTACAGCCCTAGCAGCGACGCAGCGAACGGCCACCGAGTATCGCCGGCCCCACGTAACGTCCCCGTGGCCGACCCGTTGATTCCCATCGGGATGACGCTAACCGCGGCCAGTCCGACGAAAATCGCCCCCAGTTCCACCGCGGCGGCGGAATCAGCGAAGACGCCGGCAATCGGCTCGCGCGCAAGAACCACCGCTGCGGCGACTAATAAGTAGACGACGGCTGATAGCTGAATAATCTCTCGGCCATATGCTGCCGCCCCAGCCTCATCGCCGGCGCCGAGTCGTTGCCCCACCAGTGTACTGGCAGCAATCGAAAACCCCCACGAAAAGCTATTGATGAGCCCTCTGACTCGGCGGCCCACCCCGTATGCAGCAACGGCTGCTGATCCGAAAGAGGCAGCAACCGCGAGAAGTGGAAACACCACGATTCCCTCCCCGAAGCGGCGGCCGATGAGCGGGGCTGACACTCGCAGTAACTGTGTCGACAGTTCCCGGTCGAAATGGCTCCCTGCGGCCGTGATTGGCACCGGCGAGGCACCGTACCCAAAGTACGATCGTCCGGTCATCCCCCACGACAGTGCCACTGCGACGAGACCGATCGAAACGGCTGTTCCAACGGCGGCGCCGAAGACGCCGAGTCCAGCGCCGAAAATCAGCACTGCCGTGAGAACGACGTTCACAATAGCGCCACCGGCCCGCATGATCATCGGTGTGAATGTGTCTCCAACCCCGGCGTACGTCCGACTGGCAATCATATTGAAAAACTCGAACAACAACGCCGGCGCGGTCACGATTAGATAGGTGGTGCCGAACGTTTGCGCGTCGGGGGCTGCCCCGAGAAGGCCAATCAACGGGTCGGCCAGACCAATCAGCACCGCCACCAGGGGGACTGCAATCGCTGCGCCGACCCACAGTGACTGCTTGACGACTAACGCAGCCCGGGCCGGCTCGTCACCGCCGTAGTTTTGTGAAACCAGCGCGACGGTCCCCCCGGCGAGACCAATAGAGACGAATTTGGCGAGTTGCCAGTAGGCAAACGCAAACGCAAGGCCAGCGACGGCCGGCGATCCAAGCACCCACCCGACCATCGCGAGGTCGGCGGTGTTTTTCGACATGATGGCGAATCCGGTGATGATCCGCGGCCACGCCAGATCGACCGTGTCTGCGAGTCTGTCGCGTCGAATAACCTGCGCTCGCTCTAGCCCATCCGCAATCGCCTCTGCGCTGCGACGGACCGTGTGACGCGCTGACGACACAACATCTCGCATTGTTGAATCTTCAGTCGCGTCGAAACTTGGCCCTGTCGTTCGAGTGTGACTGCCCGGTCTCTGTTAGTGTGTGTCACTGAGAGTCGCCGACATCGCGGGTCTGGTATTGAGTTGCAGGTGCCGAAACTCGTGTGTCAGCCCCTCCGAAACGGGTGTGAGACAACAGGCAGCTTTCGACAGGCCAGGCCAGAGTATCACTTACTGTTGAGGGTGGGCGAACGCGTCTCTCATATCGCTGTGATAGGAGACACTCGTCTACCGCGAGAGGGCACGACCTCAGCCGCAGGAGGGAGTCACGCGACGACGGCAGAAGTATATTGCATCTGGCTCCTGATAGGTGGGGTATGAACACGGAGCCAGCGGAGTGGCAGACGTATCTCGTGACTCAGGAAGACGCCTCCGCAGGACGCTCGAGTGAGGCAATCGTTGAGTCGGCAATCAAGGGTGGCGTCGACGTGGTACAACTCCGGGAGAAAGACGTCACTGCCCGGGACCGCTATACACTCGGGATGCGACTTCGAGAACTCACCGCCGAGGCTGAGATTCCGCTGATCGTCAACGACAGGATCGATCTCGCACAGGCAATCAGCGCAGACGGGGTTCATGTTGGACAGTCGGATCTGCCGGTCGGGGTCGTCCGGGAGATGTTACCAGACGCGATTATCGGGTGTTCAGCCTCGACGGTTGAGGCTGCCACACGCGCCGAGCGGGACGGCGCCGATTACCTCGGTGTCGGCGCGGTGTACGGGACTACCTCGAAGGCTGTCCCACAGGACGAGTCAGGCATCGGCCCTGACCGAATTCGTGAACTCGCCTCGGCAGTGTCGATTCCGGTCATCGGGATCGGCGGGATCAATCCGAGTAACGCACGAGCAGTCGTGGAGGCCGGCGCGGTCGGTGTCGCAGTGATTAGCGCCATCACCGCCACCGATGACCCCGTCACGGCCACCCGGGCGCTGCGTGATGTCGTAGAAGACTCTACACAGGTGACGCCCGATGTCTGAGGCTGACGGCAGTTCGCTGTCAGAGGCGATTAACGCCATCAGCGAGAGTGGCCCACTCGTCCAGCACCTCACAACCGAGGTGACGATGAGAGAGACAGCTAACGTCACACTTCAGTGGGTGGGCTGCCGGTGATGGCAGATGCCCCTGCCGAGGCTGCAGACATGGCAGTCGGCGCTGATGGTGTTCTCATCAACACCGGGCGGGCCACCCGAGAGGAGGTTGATGCGATGATCGACGCTGGCGAGGCCGCCAACGAGTCTGGCGCGGCGACTGTCCTCGACCCGGTCGGGTTTGGAGCGACCCCGCACCGAGTCGAGTCCGTGACACGACTCGTCGATGCCGTTGCATTCGACACGATCAAGGGGGATTACAGGGAAATTGCCGGGCTCGCAGCCGAGGTTGCCGGCGAAAAGGCAGCTGCCGACGTCGATGTGAGAGGTGTCGAATCCGTCGGTGACGGCGGTGATCCGGCAGCGGCCGCTCGTGCGCTTGCAGCTGAAACGGGAGCGGTGGTTATCGCCTCCGGGTCTGTCGATGTGGTCGCGTCCGGTGACCGCGCCGTCGAGATAGCAGTCGGTGACGAACAAATGGGGACGTTCGTCGGGTCTGGCTGCATGCTCGGCAGCACTGTCGCCGCGTTCACTGTCGTCGGTGAGCAGTTCTCTGGGGCAGTTCACGCGACCGCTGGGTTCGGGATGGCCAGCGAGCGCGCAGTCTAGACCGACGACTACGGCGGCCCCGCGAGTTATCGGACGATTTTCATGGACGAGAGTGCCGCCGTCGCCCGCGACCGACCCGAAATCCCGATCGAAGAGCGGATCACTCCGCTGTGACCACGCCCTGCGGATGAAATCGCTGACGATTGCTGAACCGATCTGTTGGGAGAGTTGACTCTCCGTTCACGTTGACTGATACTGTCGAATATGTGTTCACGACCCGCGGGTTCGGTGCTGGCGTCTCGAAAGCGGGGGTTGGCCGCGGCAGCCATCCATTATACACACATTTGGCCGACAGTATGACTTGCTTCAATTTGCGCGCGCCAGAAATCGGAGCAACTTCGCTCTCGCGTTCTTGCCGGGCAATCGAGCGTGTGCAGTGTGTACGTTTGTGTGAGGGCTTTTATGTCTCAGCCACCATTATACTAGTATATGGACGCGGTTTCTAACTTAGAGGCACTCAATGACACATCCGCCACTGTCATCGGCGGCGGGTTCGGCGGGCTCTCTACAGCCTGTTATCTCGCGGATGCCGGGTCGGATGTCACACTCGTAGAAAAAAATGAGCAACTCGGCGGGCGTGCGAGCGTTCTGGAAGAGGACGGCTTCAAATTCGATATGGGACCGTCGTGGTATCTCATGCCGGACGTGTTCGAGCGGTTTTTCGGCCATTTCGGTCGATCTCCGGATGAGTATTACTCGTTGAACCGGCTGGATCCTCACTATCGGATCTACTGGAAGGATGGAGATAAAATCGATGTCGTCCCAGATATCGAACAGAACAAACGCAATTTCGAAGAGTACGAATCCGGTGCCGGCGAGGCACTCGAGGAGTATCTCGAAGAGTCAGAGTTCACTTACGACGTCGGGATGGAGCATTTCGTCTACGAGGATCGCCCGAACCTCACTGACTACATGAACCCACAGGTTGCTCGCCACTCGCGAGGGCTGGCACTGATCGGGTCGATGCAAGATCACGTGGAGGATTACTTCTCGAATCCGAAACTCCAACAACTCATGCAGTACACACTGGTGTTTCTCGGGGGGTCACCGCACAACACGCCAGCGCTGTACAATCTGATGAGTCACGTCGATTTCAACATGGGTGTGTACTACCCCGATGGTGGGACGAGCGCTGTCGTTGATGGGATCGTCAAGATGGGTGAGGAACTCGGTGTAGAGTATGTCACCGACGCGCCCGTTACCGAGATTGTCGGGCGACGGGGCGGATTCGCCGTCCGAACGGAAGACGGACAGCAGTTCCTCCCGGATCTGGTCGTCTCAGACGCTGACTACCAACATACCGAGCAGGAACTGCTCTCGCCGGAGAAACGCCAGTACGATGATGACTACTGGGAATCGCGGACGATGGCTCCATCGGCGTTCCTCATGTACATGGGTGTTGAAGGTGACGTGGACGAGTTAGAACACCACACACTCGTCCTGCCAGAAGACTGGGACCCGCATTTCGACCAGATCTTTGACGACCCAGCATGGCCGGACGATCCTGCCTACTATCTGTGTGTCCCGTCGGAAACGGACGAGTCGGTCGCTCCGGAGGGTCACAGTAATCTGTTCGTACTGGTGCCCGTCGCGGCCGGTCTCGAGGATACCCCAGAACTCCGCTCTGAGTATCGCGATCTCATACTGGAAGATATCGCCGAAAATACCGGGGCAGACCTCCGGGATCGGATGGTATTCGAAGAGATGTTCTCGGTGTCGGAGTTTGCCGACCGATACAATAGTTACCAGGGGACTGCTCTCGGGCTGGCTCACACGCTCACGCAGACCGCGCTTTTCCGGCCGCCTCACTCCTCAGATGCGGTCGATGGGCTCTATTTCACCGGGTCTAATACGACACCGGGAATCGGTGTTCCCATGTGTCTCATCAGTGGGCAGTTGACCGCCGAGGCAATGGCCGAAGAAGAACAAGAGCAGGCACGGACAGGGCTGATCTGACAGACGCCACCGGTCTCTGTCAAGCCACGACACACGTAGACGTGATGAACCGAATCATGTGGATGCGACTGATTGTACACACGGGGCCGAGCCGTCATGGGTAGCCGGGTGCGTGTTGACGGGCTCGGTGAGCACCTTCGCTACCTGTTCGTTCTCTCTCGGCCGCGATTCTGGTTTTACCTGGCAGGGCCAGTCGTCGTTGGAGTGACATACGCCGCCGAATCTGTCCCCGAGTTGTTCTCGGTGCCAGCAGTACTGTTGTTCGGTTACTTCGTGTTCCCGGCTAACGTCTTACTGTATGGCGTGAACGACGTATTCGATGCAGATATCGACATCGAGAACCCGAAAAAGCAGGGCCGGGAAGCCCGCTGGCGGGGGAATCAAGCGGCGGCGTGGGCTGTCGTGGGGTCAGCCGCCGTCGGATTGGTGACGGTCGCAGTGACACCGCCGGTCGCGTGGCCGTATCTCGGCGGGTTTTTCTTACTCGCTATCGGGTACAGCGCTCCTCCGCTCCGGTTTAAAACCTCTCCGGGTCTCGATTCGCTCTCTAACGGGCTGTACATCTTGCCCGGAGCAGCAGCGTATGCCGCCATCGCCGGAAGTCACCCACCGATAGCGGCGGTAATCGGGGCATGGCTGTGGACGATGGGAATGCACACTTTCTCAGCGATTCCAGATATCCCGCCGGATCAAGCTGCGGGGATTCGAACGACAGCGACCGTCCTCGGGAAACGGTGGACGTACGGCTACTGTCTCGGGATTTGGACACTCGCAGCAAGTGGGTTCGCTGCTCTCGACTGGCGACTCGGCCTGTTGCTGGGGGTGTATCCGGGATTCGTGGTTGTGGTCGTCAGCGCGGGGGTACCGGTCGACCGCGCCTACTGGTGGTTTCCCGCGGTGAACACCGTCGTCGGGACGGTCCTCACGTTGGCCGGACTGTGGATGGTCGTCCCGCCGACAGCCATTCTCCCACTCGCAGCGGTCCCACCACAGACAGTCATGCCAGGTGAGTTGTCACTGGGGCTTGCTCTCACAGTTACGGGTGTCTCGATGAG
>JAQCMZ010000273.1 GCA_028274825.1 Haloferacaceae archaeon | reverse complement strand
CTTCTGGTGATGGGGCTTCCTGTTTCTGTGTCAGAATGTATCCCCGACGTGGGCACAGGGATTCCAGACTCCGCAGGCGAGTTCTCTTCACGGGTGGTTCGGAGTGTCCCACTCCTCCCGGATGGACACTCAGCCACAATCGACGGTGCGCGCTTCTTGTCGCGCTTGAACATCGTCGAAACTGTGGTGAGCATCCTACTTCTCTGTTTGACTGCAGGGGTAGTAAGCGTGGCGGAGAGCGTGCAAGTAACTCGTGCGGGCGCTGTATCCCCTCCCTACTCACGGCCGCTCGCTGAGGAAGGGGGCTTAGCGCCCTCAATTCAGCCAAAACCGATGCGTCCAGGGGACACTCAAGCCATCCCCGTCCTGAGCGGGTGTGTAGATTACTTGACGACTCAGCCTGCATCACAGTCCGCCACCAGAATCCCACTCACCCTCGCATCGAGACGCGAACGGAGGATCCGATAAAGAGTCGTGGTCGCGACGGGGACAGAGTTGGCGGCTTGATTTCTGTTCATACAACTTCTCGAGACCCGAGTCTCGAAATGTTTCATCACGCGGCAAGAACCGGCGTGTTTCACTCAGCTGTCGAGCCGTAGAATGCTCGCTTCGCCCGTCTCACAAATTTCTGGAACTGGTGGCGATCAGAGTCGAGATACCACAGCAGTTGCAAATTCATCGGTTGTTGCTTCACCGCCGAGATCAGGGGTCTGCGGGCCCTCTGCGAGCGTTGCCTGGACTGCGTCCCGGACTATCTGTCCGTCGCGCTCGTATCCGAGGAATTCGAGTAGCATCGCAATCGAGAGAATTGCTGCCGCCGGATTCGCAGTTCCCTCACCCGCAATGTCTGGTGCTGACCCGTGGACAGGCTCGAATAGCCCGTTCTCGGCTCCGATATTCGCCGACGGGAGCAGCCCGAGTCCACCGACGAGACCCGCCGCCACATCCGATAACACGTCACCGGCCAGATTCGGGCAGGCGACAACATCGTACTGACTCGGATCTAGACAGACCTGCGTCCCGAACGCATCCATGAGAACCGTCTCTGTCGACACTCCGTGATCGGCGGCGACACCAGAGACAGCCTCCAGGAATCTGCCGTCTGTCTCACGCATTACGTTCGCTTTGTGGACGATGTGGAATCCGTCTGTTTCTCGTGCGCTGGCGTACTTACAGGCGTATTCCCCGAGTCGTTCGGACGCTGATGTCGTGACCACTCGCGTCAGCGTGGACATATCGTCGGAAAGTCTTGTCTCGTGGCCCGAATACACACCTTCTGTGTTTTCGCGGAGAAACACGATATCGGTGTCTGGCCGCAGCGCGTCGACACCGGGATACGCACGAACCGGGCGGACGTTCACGTACGAGCCGACTGTTGCTCTGAGCGGGAGTACCACATCAGCCGCCGATTTCCCGACCGCCCCGAACAGCGTCGCATCTGCGGCACCGACTGCGTCTCGAGTCTCGTCTGGTAGCGCAGTGCCCGTTTCCGCTTTCACTACATCACCCGCGACTGCGCGATTGATATCGAACTCGCCGACGGTTTCTAACACCTCAACAGCCGCCGGAACCACTTCGCTCCCGATCCCGTCGCCTTCGATCACAACGATTTCGTCGGTCACGAGCACCCCCTCACGAATCTGCCATATCGGGCCTTGCAAACGAGATCACAGCCAGTTTCCTGCGTGACGGTCGACAGACTCAAGCTAACGAGAGCAGTCATCGACACGGCACCAATCCTGGCTTCGCGATCATCATTGTACTCACTCTGCATCGACATACGGGAGCTTAGAAGCAGTGTCTTCGGTAGCTTCCAGATTAGCATACATTACGGCGGTCGTGTCGTAGACACCCTTCAGAAGCGCTTCCTGTGCACCACCATCGATACTCCCGTTAACCGAGCCGCCGTCGTACGCGACTCTCCCGGTCCTGACGTCGATGGTCAGTTGTTCGTCGGGGTTTCGCTTGATGAACGATTGGAGTTCCGCAACCGTCTCTGGCGAGGTTGTCAGCGTTGGAATCCCGAGCGACTTGCAGTTATCAGCGAAAATTTCCGCGAACGACTCGCCGACAATCCCGTCGATTCCCCACCGCATCAGTCCCTGTGGAGCGTGTTCTCGGGAGGAACCGCAGCCGAAATTATCATTAACCACGAGAATGTTCCCGTCGTACTCGTTCAGCGGGTGAGCGGTCGGGTTGCCGTCGTCGTCGTATCGCTCATCGTGGAAGGCGTATTTGCCCATATTCTCGAAGGTGATCTCCTTGAGGAACCGGGCCGGAAGAATCTGGTCAGTATCAATATCGTCACCGCTGACAGGCACACCGCTCCCCGTGACCTCCGCGACCGACATGGATTCGGAACTGACCATTAGGCGTTCACCCCGGGGTCACTTTCGTCAGTGGCAGTATCAAGCCCGTCTTCGTCGTTGTACTCTCGAGCGTCGGTGACGGCCCCGTCGACGGCCGCTGCCGCCACCATCGCCGGGCTCATCAGCACTGTTCGGCCCTCTTTGGACCCTTGTCGACCGACGAAATTCCGGTTGGAAGATGACGCACAGACCTCGTCGCCGTACAGTTGGTCATCGTTCATGGCGAGACACATCGAACAGCCGGGTTCACGCCACTGGAAGCCCGCTTGTCGGAAGACGTCGGCGATACCAGCCTCCTCGCATTTTCGCTTGACACGCTCTGAACCCGGGACAGCCAAGGCTCGAACATCTTCGGCAACGTGTTCGCCGTCGAGTATCTGGGCTGCCTCTCGGAAGTCCGTGAACCGGCCGTTGGTGCAGGTGCCGAGAAATGCCACGTCGATATCGTAACCCGTCATCGTGTCGCCGGGCTCGATCTCCATGTGATCGTAGGCTTTCCGCGCGGTATCGCGTTTATTCTCGGGGAGATCCTCCGGTCTTGGGATCGTCTCGGTCACCTCGATTACTTGGCCAGGATTGATCCCCCACGTAACCATCGGGGCCAATCCGTCAGCATCCACCTCAACCACGTCATCGTAGCTCGCGTCCGGTTCTGACCGCATCGACTCCCAGTAATCTCGATGCTGGACCCACTCTTGCCCGTCCGGGGCGAACTCTCGTCCGCGGAGGTACGCGTACGTGGTCTCGTCGGGATTAATGTAGCCTGCCCGGGCACCACCTTCGATCGACATGTTACACACTGCCAGACGACCCTCCATATCGAGCCCGCGTATCGCGGGGCCGCCGTACTCGTACACGTGGCCAACGCCACCGTCGACTCCGAGATCGCCGATGATTTTCAGGATGACATCTTTCGCTGAGACGCCGGCCCCGAGAGAGCCGGTAACCTCGACCCGCCGGACGGCTGCCTTCTCGGCAGCGATACAGCCCGTCGCGAATACGTCCCGGATCTGTGAGGTGCCGATCCCCACGCCAATCGCGCCGAAGGCTCCGTGTGTCGAGGTGTGTGAGTCACCACAGACGACGGTCATTCCTGGCTGACTCAATCCCAGTTCTGGTGCCATGACGTGGGTGATCCCTTGGTCTCCCGACCCGGGTCCGAAGAATCTGATCCCGGCATCCTCGACGTTCTGTTCAAGTGCCGACAGCATTGTCTCCGCCTGCTCGTCGGCGAAGGGTCGCGATCGAGTCTCCGGATCAGTCGGGACCACATGGTCGCTGGTCGCGATTGTTCGGTCGGGAAACGCCACTTCGAGGTCTCGTTGTTCAAGCATCGCGAACGCCTGCGGACTGGTCACCTCGTGGATCAGGTGCAGCCCGATGAACAACTGATCTGCACCGTTCGGGAGAGTAGCCACTTTGTGCTGGTCCCACACCTTGTCGTACAGCGTGTTCTCACTCATCTGTCTGACTCACCCCCGAGCCGACGCCAGAACCGTGAGTTCGGCTCTGGCCGCCCATTATTCTGGCAGCACAGTCGTCATCGCCGGTAGAGACGCGATTAGTCATTTGCCGGCACCTCGTTGGCGGATTCGTCGGTGGCTTCTGCCCAGGCGAACAACCCACGCAGTGACTCACCGACCTCTTCGATCTCGTGAGTCCGGTCGGCCGCCTTGTGCCGCGTGTACGAGGGGCGTCCAGCCTGGTTCTCAGTAATCCACTCTGTCGCGAAACTCCCGTCCTGAACCCCGTCCAGAACCTCTTCCATATTCTCTCGTACCGAGTCGTCAATCACATCACTGCCGCGGGTGAGCCCCCCGTATTCGGCAGTATCTGACACCGAATTCCACATTTCGCTCATTCCGCCCTCGTACATCAGGTCGACTATGAGTTTCATCTCGTTGAGACACTCGAAGTACGCCATTTCTGGCGAATACCCTGCGTCAACGAGCGTCTCGTAGCCCTGTTTGATGAGTTCGGTAATTCCCCCACACAGGACCGCCTGCTCGCCGAACAGATCCGTCTCTGTTTCCTCACGGAACGTCGTCTCGACGACACCTGCCCGGGTGCAGCCGATTGCCTCAGCGTACGCCAGTGCTTGCTCGCGGGCGGTCCCAGTCGCGTCTTGATACACTGCTAACAGACCGGGTGTCCCGCCACCGTCTTCGTAGTTGCGGCGAACTAGATGTCCCGGCGATTTTGGCGCAATCATCGTCACGTCCACATCTTCCGGCGGGGTGATCTGGTTATAGTGGATATTGAATCCGTGGCCAAATTGGAGAGTATTCCCTGCCTCGAGGTTAGGCTCGATGTCAGCCTCGTAGACAGACGGCTGGATAGTGTCAGGGATCAATACTGACACCACATCTCCGGCAGCAGCAGCCTCGGAAGTCGTCTCTACACGAAGCCCGTCAGCCTCAACGGCCGCTCGTGAAGAAGAGTCTTCACGAAGCCCGACGACCACGTCAATCCCGCTGTCTGCGAGATTCTGTGCATGAGCGTGCCCTTGACTGCCGTAGCCGAGCACCGCAACCGTCTCAGAGTCGATTTGCGAGCGATCCGCGTCTTCGTCGTAGTATACCGTGGTGTTGATATCGTTATCTTTCATCGGTCGATGTGGTATATCCGCTGCCGGTCGATCGGGTTGAGTCTCCTGCGTCCGCACGGGTAGTTGGTTCACCGCTCATCGCGGGCCGCTCACCGGGAACCGTCGAGTTGGGCCCCCGAGAGAGTGCAGCCGCGCCAGTCCGGGCAATTTCGCGGATTCCAAACCGCTCGAACGCATCGAGTGCCTCGTCGATTTGGTGGCGTCGGCCCGTTACCTGAACGGTAATCGTCTCCGGTCCGGCGTTTACCGTCTGGCCGTCGTACATCTCGGTAATCGCCTGAACCTGGTCGGGATTTTCAGCACCGATTTTCAGCAGCGCTAACTCCTGTTGGAGAGCACTATCCTCGAGTTCGCCAACCGAGATTACGGGCTTGAGTTTCGCGAGTTGTTTGCGGATCTGCTCGATTCCCGAGTCTGATTCTTCGACCACCATCGTCATACGGGAGTGGTTTTCCGCGGTGGTGGGTCCGACTGTCAGGCTCTCGATATTGAACTGCCGCCGCGAGACCAGTCCTGAAATCCGGGATAACACGCCCGGTTCGTTCTCCACGAGCGCGGAGATGACCGCCTCTCGCGGCACTGGTTCCGGATCGGCGGCCGGTTCGATCCGGACGCCCCGTCTGGTGCGCTCGCCGCCGGGTTGTGGGCGCTCATCGGGACCGGGGCCTGGTAGTTCTCCGGTAGTTCGATCATCGCCGGACGGTGAGTACGTATCGTCGCTCACAGTTGGTCCTCCTGGAGAGCGAACTGCGCGTTATCACCGCCACTCGTCACCATCGGGAACACGTTCTCGGCCGGATCGATATGCGCGTCGACAATCGACGGGCCATCATACGCCATCGACTCCTCGACGACATCAGCTATCTCGTCGTAGTCTGTGACTCGGAAGCCTTTCGCGCCGAACGCCTCCGCGAGCGTGTCGAATTCCGGGATCCACGGGTACTCCGAGGCCATGTGTCGTTCCTCGAAGAACGCGTCTTGCCACTGTCTGACCATCCCGATCGCCTCGTTATTGAGCACCACTATCGTAATATCGAGATGTTCTCTGACGGCGACGGATAATTCTCCGATCGTCATCAGGAACGACCCGTCGCCGTCGAAGCAGACGACATCTTGGCCGGGATCGGCCGCCTGTCGAGCACCAATCGCTGCCGGCAACCCGTATCCCATTGTTCCGAGCCCGTGTGAGGAAACCCACGTGCGCGGCTGGGTGAACGTCCAGTACTGTGAGGCCCACATTTGATGTTGTCCAACACCGGTCGTGACAATCGTATCGTCGTCGGTGGCCTCGTCGTATGCCTCGACGACGAACTGCGGTTTCACCGGTTCGTCGTCGGGCGTCTGATACGCCATCGGATAGGTGTCTTGCCAGTCGAGACACTGCTGTTGCCAGTCGTCTGTGTCTGGTGACTCCGTGATAGCCTCGCTCAGTTGCTCAAGCACCGCTCCCGCGTCGCCGATGAGCGGGTGATCCGCGTAGACGTTTTTGCTGATCTCCGCGGGGTCGATGTCGATGTGAATGATCTCAGCTTCCGGGGCAAATGACTCCACTCCGCCGGTGAGACGGTCATCGAAACGTGTGCCGACGGCGATCATACAGTCCGTATGACTGATCCCCATGTTGGCGTACCCGGTGCCGTGCATTCCTGCCCACTCCAGACACAACGGGTCAGTGTCGGGGAACGATCCGATCCCGGGCATTGTCGTCACGACGGGAACACCGTGATCGCGAGCGAAGTCTCGAGCTCCGTCGCTCGCCTCGGCTTTGATGACGCCACCGCCGTACAGACACAGCGGCCGGTCAGCGTTCTCAAGCACTTCGGCCGCTTGCTCGACCGCCTCGGGATCTGCCGTGGGCGTCGGAGCACTCCCGGCCGGCGGTGTCGGCGGAGCTGGCTCGGTTCCGGCTTCGCCGAAACTGACGTCTTTCGGGAGGTCGACCAGTGTCGGGCCTGGACGGCCGGTCTCTGAGAGCGCGAACGCTTCACTGACCATGTCGCCGACAGTATCAGAGTCGCTGGCGAAGTAGTTGTGCTTCGTGATTGGCGATGTAACACCGACTGTGTCTGTCTCCTGGAAGGCATCGTTTCCGACGAAGTCTGTGGGCACTTGCCCGGTCAACGCCAGCAGCGAGTCAGAGTCCATTGAGGCGTCGGCAATACCGGTCACCAGATTCGTCGCCCCTGGCCCTGATGTTGCCAGACAGACCCCGGGGTTACCGGTCACAACGCCGTACGCGTCGGCTGCGTGAGCAGCCCCCTGCTCGTGGGCCATCGTCATATGATCGACCGAGGAATCGTACAACTCGTCGTAGACGGGCATGATTGCGCCGCCTTGCACACCGAAAGCGTCGTCCACGCCCGCCCTCTCGAGCGCAGCGATGACAGCCGCTGCCCCGGTGTCGGGGGGTGTCTGACTTGGGCCCGATCCATCCTCTGTCGGGTCTTTCATCTCGGCCTGGCCGGGTGTCTCGTCGGAGTCTCGCCGACCGTCAGGGTCGCCAGGATTCTCTGCGCG
>JAQCMZ010000271.1 GCA_028274825.1 Haloferacaceae archaeon | reverse complement strand
TTTTGCTGTATGCGGCGTTGCTGTCGCTGCAAGTGAGCCGTGAGTTGTTGGATCTGGTCACCGAGCAGGCTGACGACGAGATTGTGTTTCCACCGGAACGCTGGGCGGCGACCTTCCGGTCGCACGCCCAGCTCATTCTTCACGAACTCGGTGAGTTCCTCGGCTACTCACCACCGCCGCTGTTGGAGCGGCTGATCGAAGACGCACAGAAGATCCACCAGCACCGACCGATACTACAAGAGACGCTCGCTACCGCTACGCAACCAAGGTGTGAGGCTTAGCTAAAGACGAATGGCCACGATGATTCGTCTCGGTCATGCAAAATGCTGAACCGGCGTCTTTCGACATCGTCAATGAACCTATTCGCAGTACTCACTATCAGAATACAGAGACACGTCTGCAGGCAAACTAGCTGCGCGATTCCCCCGTGAGTCAACGGAAAGCACAAACTCAGTGCCACAAACGGTGACTCCGTGCCAGGTCACGGGAGCGGTGACGCTGGGGTTCAGTAACACAGGCCAATAGCCTCAGCTTCTGCTCGGTGACTTGTCAGTCACACTAGCTAGATATCGCTCACACCGGTATGGATTCATACCTCGCCACATAGGCGTCACAGATCAATCCGGTCACCAATCTCGATGATCTCAAGTTGGCGAGGATACTCATAACTCGCTGTATGAGCGTGCAGTGATTTCGGATCTGCGGTCATCCCTTTCCACATGTCCCAGTGAGTCGGGACTAATCGGTCAATCTGAAGATCCCGTGCTGCCTGCGTAATCTGGTTCTCGTCGCTGTACCACACTTTCTCGCTGGGATCGCCGGTTGCCTTGTCGGGCAGGACACCCGAAGAGCCGAACGCGAGAATCCCGACATCGATATCATACGACGTAGCGTGCTGAGAGAAGATCTCTGCGGGCTTGCTATCGCCGCCGTGAAAGATCGTTCCCGACGAGTGTGAAATCACGTATCCGACGGGTGCTTGTGCATCTGGATCATTCACCGCAACGACATCAATCTCGAACTCGCCGACGCTAAGAGAGCTCCCCGGACTCACCGTGTGAAATTGGCTGTCGGAGAGATTCCAGGTCTCTGTCCATCCCTCTGAGTTTACAACATCTACAGACGCGTCTGGGGCGATAAAGTCGGCGCCGGTACCCTCTAACAGGGGTGCCTGTGAGGCTGCATGAACGTGATCCGTGTGTTCGTGTGTCGCCAGTAGTGCTGATGCAGAAGCGACATCTCGGGGGTCGAATGGGACCGGAATCATGCGTACTGTCCGCGGCGGGTCTCCCGTGCCGAGATACGGATCGATCCAGAGCGTCGTGCCACCAGAGCCTTTGATCGCAAAGCCGTTGCATCCGAGATACCACAGTGCCACCGTTTCCGGAGCTGCGTCGGCGACTGCCCTCGGCAGCCAGTCCTCCCAGTCTGATATCGCCATATTGGGTGAGTCACGGTCAAAGAGCATGTGTTCTTCTATCGGTTCATCCCCGCAGTCTTCGTCATGACGGAGTTTCGACCGACAATAGAGAGTTGTCAGACAGCTACGGCTGAAACTGCGCTTCCGCGTTGGTCTTCTGTGAGCCGCAAACCGGGTCAGTTGTGCTGTCTCGTCCTGGGAGTCCAACTACCAAGCCTGCAACGCTCCTCGTTGACAACTGCAATTTATTCGCATGAACTGCGGGTGCAGTCAGATCAGAGCTAGTTTTCATTCGCAACTACGAACTTTTCGAGTGTCTCACGGGCATTCGTCACCGCAGCGTCTTTGTTAGCAGGGTAGGCTTCGACTTTTGCTCGCAGAGTGAGGCCCTCACCGAGCCGTACTTGTCGTTTGAACGCCGCTTGTTTGTCGAGTCGAACGAACAGTTCACAGTCTTCAGTCACACGCTCGTCTAATTGCTCAAGGACTGTCTCGACTCCCTCCAGATCGGCCAGACGGCTCAACACGGTTCGCATCTCATCAGCAGTGTCAACTCTCGCCGAGAGAATAACGATCCGATCGCCATGGTGTCCCTGGTTGACGCTTCGCTGTAACTCAAAGTCCTCTGGGAGGAACGTTCCTAACGCTTCATTCACACGTTTCTCGTCTTCCGTGGCGTATGCGAACGCGCGCAAGTCGACATAGTGAAATGGGACACGGGCCATTAGTGGAGATTCACGACAAGAGGATTACTCGCGAGTATCCGCTCCTGCTTCTGCTTCAGTCTCTGTTTGTTCATCATCGGTATCGTCGGGTTCTGCAGTGGCGTCTAACTGGTCGGCCGCAACGCCGACCTCCTGCCCCTCCTCGAAATTGACGGTGTAGGTGGCATCACCAAACATCGTCTCCATCTTCTGTGTGATTGTCCCGACGTCTCCGTCAAACTCGCTGTGTTCATCATGAAACAC
>JAQCMZ010000302.1 GCA_028274825.1 Haloferacaceae archaeon | reverse complement strand
GTCATGACCGACCTGAAGTGTGCTTTCGAAGCGCTCTAGGAGTTCTTGATTGCTCTGCTGTGGGAAGCACTGGTCAATTAGATCATTCGGGAGACGAACCTGATACAATTCTAATTCTTGGAAGCAACGACGAAGGATATCCAATTGCTTACGCTTGCTTTTGTCGTACCAGCTGTACTGGATATCCTCCCGAAAGTGTTGTTCATCATTAGAACTAGTGGTGCTTCAACAGTGAAATGTAAGTCCCAATTCGTTCTCACAACTGTCGAATAGCAGGTGTATATTTTGAACCGTGCAAGATGCACCGCGCGAGTCTTGCATTGGAAAACTGTCAATCGATAATTGGCTTTTAGGAGTTATAACGGTGGCTTGATTGATCAGGTGCGTGAGTGTAAGTCATGGAGGCTCACGACTTATCAACCGACGTTTGGGAGATCGATGCTGAGAACTTCCCGACCGACGCACCACCCATAGAGCGTGCACGTTTCCTTCTCCGGTATGCGGTTCTTGCCCCATCCAGCCACAACTCTCAACCGTGGGAGTTCGTCGTTGAAGATGGCAAAATCGAGGTCCACGCCGACGAAGCGCGGTGGCTGGACGCGGCTGACCAGGACAAACGGGAGTTACACATCAGTCTTGGATGTGCTGTCGAAAATCTCTATATTGCCGCCGAACGGTTCGGAATCGGTTTCGACATTGCGTATCACGACGATCCACCGCCAGTCATCGTCACGCTTTTCCCTGATAGGAACAGTTCATCCGGTTCTCACCCGGAATTGTTCGACCAAATCACAGAACGATCCACGAATCACCACCTCTTCCGAAACGAGCCACTCGGTGGTTCCATCCAAGAGAAATTACGAAATTGCGTCGCCGAGGATGCCGTTACTTTTCATCTGATCGATGATTCCGGGCGGAAAGAACCGGTCGCCGAACTACAGGCCGAAGCTGATAGACGCCAGATGGATGACCCGGAGTATCGCAAAGAGTTGGGACACTGGATCGGGATCGGCGCGCTCGGCGATCCCTGGCTCAAAGCACGGATTGGGCAGGCGGTCGTCACCTACCTCGATATTGGAAACCGCGAAGCGAAGAAGAACTCAAAATTACTCCAGAGTGCGCCCGCCGTTGGCGTACTCACGACCGAGTCGGATGCCCCGCCGGCACGGATCAAGACCGGTCAGATCTTCGAGCGCATTGCTCTCACTGCAACCGCCGAGGGGATCGCCATTCATCCGATGAGTCAGATTCTGGAACGCCCCGCGATGCGCGAGGAACTGGCGTCCCTGATTGATGGAGATGACGAATTACCGCTACACCTGTTCCGCCTTGGATACCCCCAAGAAGAGCAAGACCACACCCCTCGATGGCCGCTGGAGGCATTCCTCGTCGAATAGCTGTGGCGTCAGTAAATCGTTCTAGCTCGTACAATGCTTCAGATGCGTTATCCAAGTGCTGCTGTATTGATCCTCGCTATGTTTCAGATGCTCTGTGTCAAGAGTCAGTACTAACCGGCTATTGACGGGGTGATCAACTCATAAGGTGAGACTTGAAGCACCACAAGCAGTTCACAGGTATGATGACTGGTCTGATGACGACGTATAGGTACTACTCTCGAAGTTCTGGCACTGTGACGTTCGGGCTGATGCCGGGATTGCCCCGGTAGTATCGAGCCCAAGTAACGGTCGCAGCGATACCAATGACGATGGCGATCACGCCAAGAAGGCCCGCCTCGGGACCGAACGCTCCGCCGGTCACGGGTTCGGGTCCGCTCTGTCTGATACTGATGAGGCTCGTTGTTCCCGAGCCGCTGATCGGGAACCCGTAGAGGTTGCCTTCGAAGAAATTCCAGGCGATATGGACGCCGATCGGGAGCGCCAGTTCGCCTGTGAGAACGTACCCGAGTGCGAGGAACACGCCCGCCAGTGCGATCGAAAGGGTGCTGATCGTCGTTGCGTTCGCGGCAGTCGCGTGCGTGAACGCGAAAAACCCACTCGTCAGTGCGATGCCCACGGCGACAGCCCCGGTAGGGCCGACTGAACCGACCTGGAATCCTTCGGCGAAATTCGTCAGCAGGAATCCACGGTGTAACAGTTCCTCGATGACCGATCCGGCCAGGTATGAGAGAACGGAGAGGAGAAACCAGTACGGGAACGTCCACTGAGGAACGCCTCCGACGACGAAGAAGCCGGTGATCCTGATCCACCCCATGGCCAACTGGAACAGGAAGATCCCTGTCATCAACACGCCACCGAGTACGAACCCGAACGCGAGGTCAAGCCACCATCGACGATCGAGACGGAACCCGAAATCTTGGAACCGCCGTCGATCGACGTATCGCCCTGCGAGATAGATAACAATCGGGGTGGACACCGACCCGACGACGAGATCGATCGCACTAACCGTGATATTGCCGAAATAGGATGTGCGGAGTTGCAAGAGTGGGGATGGCCCGGTCACGACCATGGCCAACAGCTCCGACACGATTCCACCGATGACCACCCAAAGGCCGAGTCCGACGACGATTCGGAGCGGCATTCGGAGCCGCCCCGTTGCGGCGTTCCAGACGAGCCGTCCCGGAAGTGTGTCGCCCCCGGGAATCCTGCGCGGGGTCATTCCGATTCACATTCGTCGAAGCCGGCGATAGTTTGTCGGCCGTCTGCCCGGGTAATCCTGACCTCGAACACCAACGAGGGACACCTGTCAAGATCGGTCCACCGCGTGGTCTGTTTAAACGCTGGCTCGGTATCTCCCGCGACTTCGACCTGGTACTCGCCGTCGGCGTAGCCGTCGCTGGTGAACTCTCGGCTGGTCCCTGGCTGGATCTCCTCTGGAGACGCTTCCTCAACGATATCACCGGTGTCGTCGGTGACTGTCACCCCGACCAGATGGCTGATTTCATCCTCATTGATGACGCGGACAGTGAGTTCTCCACTCCCGTTGGTTAGGCCGGCACAGCCAGCATTCCGAGAGATCCGATGGCTACTGTTCCAGCCGCAGCACGGAGAACCCTTCGTCGATCCCCGGAAATCGAGTGCTTGGTCGTGTCGAATTCCACAGCAGACTCCGGTCGTTTGCTCATAGATCGGCCCCGTTGAACCGGCGATATCCTAGTGTAAGTGGCACAACGAGCCAAGCTGCGAGTACGAGCAGGCTCATCCACCCTGTGAGATAAAACGGGATTGGGCCACCGAGTGAGGCCCCCAAACTCGCAGTCGCTGCCGACCCATCGCCTAGGAACCACCCAAGTGCATTCTGGTACGCCGCTGTCGGCGTCACCACATTGAGGAACGCGATCCAACCCGGGATCGACGTGACGCCGCTCAACGTGAATCCGTTGGACACGAACAGCGCGGCCACCGGAAGCATGTCCGCGAGCAGTTCCAGTACGACGAACGTCCCGAGGCCGAACGCGATCGCTCGACTCCGTGAGCCCGTCGTAGCCGAAATTCCAACCATGATGCCGACGTACACAAGTGCCAACACGAGCGTCATCGCAGTGAAGATGGCATAGTCTCCGACGGCAAACGACGGGAACAAGCCGAGCACGACCACCATCGTCGCAGCGAGACCGACCAAGATGGCGACGGCCAAGACCGCCGTCCGGCCGAGAACCTTCCCAATGACAATATCAGCACGGGTGTGGGGGAAGCCCAACAGGAGTTTGCTCGACCCGCTCTCGCGTTCGCCAGCGATTGACGACGCCGCAACAACGATCGACGTGACGGAGATGTACAGCGTCACCGCTGCCATCAATAGGGTCAACAGTCCGAGAGTTGTTACCCCGCCAATATCTTGGCTGAGTTCAGGGACCGTGGCGTACATCACCGCGAATCCCGCTGATAGCAGAACGAACAGACCGGTCAACGCCCACAGCGATCGTGAAAGCCGGGCATCCTGGAAGTCCTTGCGAGCGACGACAGCCCAACTCATCCCGACACCTCCGTGACTTCGGTAGTTGTGGCTGAGTCATCATCACCCTCGTGGTCATCGTCTGACGTGGTTTGGGTGAACGCTGCGAACAATTCTTCGAGTGACGTTTCCTCGATCGCAAAGTCGGAGACATGCCCGCCGGCAGCCTCGACGGTGTTCAGAACGGGAGCCTTCGCATCCGATTCGCAGGTAACCCTCAAGACGTGCGCGTCATCAGTTTCGGTATTCGAGACGCCAGGCATAGCGGCAATCGCGCTGAGTATCTCGTCGGTGACAGTGTCCACCGTGAGAACGAGTTGAACCTCGTCCCCGACTGCACTTCTGAGGGCGTCGATCGTATCGACAGCGACGAGTTCGCCGTCTCGGAGAATGCCGACGCGGTCGCAGACTGCCTCGACCTGTTCGAGGATGTGCGACGAGAAGAACACCGTCGCCCCCCGGTCGCGTTCCGCGCGAATGATCTCGCGCATCTCGCGGGCCCCGTTCGGGTCGAGACCGGTAGAGGGTTCGTCGAGGATAAGAACATCCGGTTGGCCCACCAGAGCCATTGCGAGCACGAGGCGCTGTTTCATCCCCTTGGAGAACGTCCCGGCTTTTCTGTCGGCGGCGTCGGCAATACCGACGCGTTCGAGCAGTTCGAGCGGATCGTCATCACTGTCCTTGGAGGCGATGGCGTACGCCATGTGCTGGCGCGCCGTCAGTCGGTCGTAGAGGTGGTAGGCATCAGGGAGTACGCCGACGTGTTGTCGCACGGTGAGCGAGTCCCGCTGTGTATCGTAGCCCAAGACGGTTGCACTGCCCGCGGTGGGCCGGACGAAATCGAGGAGGATGTCGATGGTCGTGGATTTCCCGGCTCCGTTTGGTCCAAGGAAGCCGAAGATTTCGCCCGTTTCGACGGTCAGATTGACGCCATTGAGTGCTCGGACACTGCCGAAGTCTTTGCTGAGATCCGTGAGTTCGATCGCAGTCATTCGGGCACCTCCGGATGTGGAGTAGGGGGTTGCTCGGCCTTCCGAGCTGCGCGTCGGTCCTGCCAGAGGAGCCACAGGCCCATGATGCCGATGACGACTGACAGTCCGAGGTAGACGAGTACGAACGTCGTTGACGCCGTCGCAACCAAGGGTAGCGTGATGTCGGCGGCGAAGTGCCAGGCGATGAGCGGCCAGAGACTGTCGAGTCGGAACGCAACTGCCGCGAGGGCAATCGCCAAGGGTAACTGCAGGAAGACACCGAGAATCCATTCTTCTATCGAAGCCCCGAGAATGACCCGGGAGAAGTGCGTCAACACAAACAGCGCGGCCGTCAGGAGCGCGGCGAACACTCGGCCGCGGGGTTCGAGCGCGCGGAGCAACACACCGCGATAGAGCAGTTCTTCAGCAACGGCTGCACCGAGAGCGGAGCCGAACACGATGGCCAGGAGCGTGGCCCAATCTGGTAGCGTCGTGCCTTCGACCAGGGATATCTCGGGGATAGAAGGCCCGAATGCGAGCGGGAAGAGCGCAAATGCGGCAAACGGAATCAAATAGACGAGCGCACCGCGCTTAACGGGTGCGGTAAGACGAATCTTCTGCCACCACCCGAGCCAGGCAACGAGGGCGATACTGAGGCCGACGTAGAGCCAGTTGATGATGAGACTGACGCCGTTATCCGTGAGATTCGGAAACAACGCTTCGAGTACAAGCTGGCTGACGACCGTAAGCGCGATGATGAAACCGAGGGTTCCGAGCGCGAAACTGACTGGACGACGTTCGATGACTGAGGTAACCATTACTACTGGCTCCTCGATTCGGTCAGTTCGACACCGAGGTAGCCACCGAGTGCGCTCAGACCGATCATGTAGGCCACGGAGACGACCAACGAGATTACCAGTGAGGCAACGACGATCGTCGTCAGTCCCGTAGCACTTCCCAAGAGGCTCCAGGTGATCGCCACGAACACGGTGACGACCGGCAGCGTAGCGAAGAGGCCGGCGATTCCACCGACTCGAACGGGACTACCGTCCGATCCACGCTGGAGGGAGCCAGAGACTGCGCCACCGAGGACGGGTGAGAACGGCACGAACGACGCGACGATGGTGACCATCGCACCGACGATAGCATTCCCGATGACGCTCGGCGACGCGATTCCGGTTGCGTCGTACCGGCGGCGCGCCCGGGTCTGGAGCGCGAAGAACGCGACACCTGCCGCGACCAGCAACGCGCCCGTGACCGCGACACCGATGCCGCCCCCCCAAATGAACGCATACACGGCGTTGATCAGTTCGGGATCGCTCATATCGGAAGAGGTGATCCGCCCTGTGGCCACCCATGAAGTGATCCGATTTAGGTCCGCGAATCCGGAGATGAGAAATCCACCAGCCACAAAGACACTTCCCGAGAGGACAAGGAACAGCGAGATGGACCAGTCAAGCGTTCTGCTCAGGGGCTTTGCTTGCCCACCACCATGCTGTTCGACTGTTTCTTCGTCTATCGTTACTAAAGACATTATAAATACAGACGCCATATGAGATGATAAACTAGTATTGACCCGTGCTATCACAGACGAGGGTATTGAGGCCTCTGTGTGCGAAATACGTTAAACCGACGAATATAGAGCAACATCCTGAAAGATAGTATTGATTGGATGTGAGTCCTCCTGTCCGATGTCCAGAACGCAACTATATGTTCACTGACAACGTTGTCGTTTCATGAAACTCAGATCTCCCTTCGAACACGATGGTAGTGGCCTGACAACTCCACACGTGACTCTTGGTGATCAGAATCTCGAAACAAATAACAGTTCTCCTGCTATCCAAAGGCAGTATGCTGACCTGTATGACTCCGCCATCACATCACTCCTGACCGTACCCGTCACTGACGAATGGGTCGAGACTCGTGACGGTGAGACACACGTCCTGACAGCAGGCGATCCGACAGCACCACCCATCGTCGTCTTTCAGGGTGGCAACGTCACGACTCCGGTGACCCTGGCGTGGGTTCAGGAACTGGCTGAGGACTTCTATCTCATTGCGCCGGATACCCCCGGTGAACCCGGCAAGAGCTCGTCAGAAACACCTCACGAGTATGGCCCTTGGGTCGTCGATGTCCTCAATGGTTTCGGGATCGACCAGGCACCGATGGTTGGCGTTTCACACGGTGCGGGAGTGCTTCTGGAGGGTGCCGAGTACGCCTCCGATCGGATTGTGGCGGCGGCCCTGATCGTCCCGGCGGGCTTCGGGACTCCACTCTCGGTGGATCTCGCACGGATCATTATTCCCGCACTGCTTTACCGATTCCTGCCGCGCCGCGAGTTGCTCACGCGTGCGCTCGCTCCGATGTTCACGCAGCCTGTCTCGGCTATCGATGGGGTTATCGTCGAGACGATCGGGATGGCGCTCCGGACAGGCGATCTGGCGGCAGAATTCCCCGGTCCTGAGTCTGCGGAGGCACTGTCTGGATGCCGAGCACCGATGTTGGTCATCACCGGTGAAGACGACCCGTTCTTTCCTGGTCACCGCACCTGCGAGCGAGCGAAGGAATACCTTCCATCGCTCGTTGAGTGCACCACGCTCTCAGACGAGCGCCATTTCCTCTCCCCACACGCGCAGAAATACGCGACAGAACAGATCCGGGCGTTTCTTGCCGACCACGTCGATTCCGGTTGACCCACCCCTGTGACACAGGACCCCATCTCTCTGGACCGTGAGTGTTCACCGAACTGCCGGGTGCTCACAGCGGTCACTGCTAGAGCTATCATCTCATACGACGTAGTTGTATATGAAATGTCTACACAGACACAATCTCTCGACGCTCAGCCGTCGCTTGTTGCGACTGTCACGACCGAGACAGTCCCCGGCTACGAAATCGTGGAAGTGCTCGGAATCGCCCGCGGTAATACGGTCAAAGCACGGAACGTAGGGCGAGATATCACCCAAGGGATCAGGAACCTTGCTGGTGGTGAACTTAAAGCGTACTCGACGCTGCTGTCACAGGCCCGCGACGAGGCGATTGCGCGCATGGAAGCCGACGCAGTCGAGATGGGCGGCGATGCTGTTGTCAACGTCCGGATGGAAACGTCCGAAATCACCAAGGGTGCATCCGAAGTAATCGCTTACGGGACTGCCGTTCGACTCGAATAGTCTATACACCCTCTGTCTTCTATCTCTCGCACGGCACTCTTTAGGGGGTAGTCTTCAGATTACAGATCTGCGTGTTACCCCCTTCCACTATATTTCGCACGCCGTTTCTGATAGAGGGTCATAAGCATCGGCAGGATCGCTTATGATGAACTACTAGCAGTTCTCCGGTATCGTGGCCACACAACTGAACAGGGATTTTCGGTGAAACGGCGTTCTATATCTGTAAACTATTAGTAGACGAGTTCCTGGCAAAATCAACGGACTACGCCGTATTTTTCACGAGGGTATCTTCGTTTGACTGGAGATATACCACCCACATGAGGTTGCCGAGCGTTATCACAGAGAGAGTCTATCCTGAACAACGCTCAAGAGCGTACTGATGGAACGGCTTATTTGTGGGACTACACTTAGATATCCATGACGATTGCAACTGGCGATTCTGTAACCGTAGAGTATACCGGTCGATTGGACGACGGGGCTGTCTTCGATACATCACGCGAGTCAGTCGCTGAAGAAGCAGGCTTGGCCGAGACGCAACCTGACCGGGAATATACGCCGCTGACTATCGAAGTTGGCGCAGGACAGGTTATCGAAGGACTCGAAGACGCACTGATTGGAATGGAACAGAGCAGTACACCCACTGTCAAAATCCCACCAGAGAAAGCCTACGGTGAATGGAGTGAAGAGCGTGTCCGAGAATTCGATCTCGGTGAACTCAGTGAGATGCTTGGCGGCCAAACGCCAGAGGAAGGCGCATACGTCGAAACCAAAGAGGGAGAACTTGCCGAAATACTAACCGTTGAAGAGGACATCGTCCGCATTGACTTCAATCCCCAACTCGCTGGCGAAACGCTCCAGTTCGACATCGAAGTTATAAACGTCAACTGACGGTTGCTGTCGATGTTGACTTCCTTCCGACATAGAGAGCTTCTCAGAACACCTGTTCGACGACGAGAGATCATGTCATAGAATTATTCCCACAGGATATCTCACTCGGGTCTTCAGTGCATCTCCCGTCAGAATAGGTGCACGAGCTGAACGGCAGACACTTAAATAGCTCCCGGCTGGAGATATCTTCATGGATCCCCTCCAAAAGAACAGCAGTACACCCACACTCCCCGAATCAAGTATTGTCCTTATTGGTCTCTTGTTTGCTATTGTCGGCCTCACATTCCGTGATTCATTCGGGTTCACTTCACTCCTCGCTGCGCTAGGGGTTGCCCTTGTAATCGCTGGAACAGTCTATATCGCTGTCGAAGGCCCCGAATTAGTCCGACTATCACT
>JAQCMZ010000294.1 GCA_028274825.1 Haloferacaceae archaeon | reverse complement strand
ATTACAATACCAATTGCAGTGGCGGTATGTGTGTTGAGAGAGTGACGCGAGAGGAGAACTGATGGGATAGCGAACAGTTCCACGACGAACGACAGGGTCACCAGCGAGACTGCCACTTCGATTGCTCGAACGGAGAGTTTACTCTCGACTGGCATGATTTTGTTCACTTGCAGGAGCGTGTCATACAATAGTCCCCACTCAGTGTATTTCGCGTGGTTTGTGTCCGAATAGAACCTCATATACGGTGTCTGCCTGAACCAAGTGTGAGATGAAGTAGTCAGGGTCACCGTATAGAGGGTGAGAGACGGATTCTCTGACACGCTGTAGCAGAGGAATACAAAGATAGTGACGAGAGTGTCCTTCCGGGTTCGACCGGCGTAGTAATCCCCGTGAGCCAGTTCTTAGAAGGTCAAGATACATCGGTAGTACCCCAAACCAGCGTGTTACCTACCTTTCCCGACTCTACAGCACCGTCTCGCTCCAATTGCTGAACCCGTTTGCATGCCTAGTCATGCGAGCAGTCGACTGTTGACGCAACGTCACCTGTCCCCGGAATCCTGTCGTGGTTTCGAACCGCAGTAAGGAAGGCCTCACGACCGTATTCTCCCGTGTAACGACCAGTCTCCTCGTGGCCGGTGTTCAATTTAATCGAGAACTGCCATCAGCAGAGTCTCTGCGGGAGGTCTCGAGACGGACTATCCGACTACTGCGAACAACAGCAGATTGTGTGCCCCCGGTCCGAGCCCAACAGCTGCGATCACTCCGAGTAACAGATACCCTTGAGTGGGATCCTCCTCAACGACCTCGACGAACAGCGAGACGACAACCCCAACGACGACGGCCTTCACGACGACGAACAGCCACCCGGCTCCGAGAAGTTCGGCCGTCGGGAGACTCGAAGAGATATCGATAATGACTCGAGAAAGCGGCGTTCGCTCTCCGAATCCCAGCACGTCAATCCCGACGGCAGTCGACACACCATCGAGGACGTGACCGAAGACTGCGAGTAGCCCGACCACACCCGTTACCGATACTGATGAATTCAGTTGCCGGAGAATTACCCACACTACGGCGGTGATCGGGAGCGACACAGCCAGTGCCATAATCGACCAGACAACCGCCGCCCCGAGTCCGACCGCACCGATCCACAGCGCCGCTGTCACGATCGGGAATAACAGAGTCGTCCCTGTTGCGAACAGGACGGTGGGAATCTGCTCTAATTGGACTCTTGCCAGATCCGCTCCCAGCCAGATCCCCCCCGCGAGTGCCGCCACCGTGAGATACACCGCCGGTGTTCCCGCGAGAGGAGCGACTGCTGCCGGAAGCGAGCCGATCACGTAGTGGACGTGCAGACACGACCCGACTGCCATCCACGGTGTGAACCCGACGATATGTCGCTCACCGAGAGTCGGCCGTCTTTGAAAGAGTGCATATCCGACGGCGACGAGGCTGACGAGGAGGCCGACGAGATACGGTACCGGCGGAAGCCCGAACCCCTCGGGAAGCAGCATCATACAGATATGGCGGTCGAAGTCGGTTTACTCGTTTCGACATTGACGCAGTGGTGACGAGAGACAGCAGCCGTACGTGGGATAATTCGTGTTGGGAGAGTGTATTGATGGAAACAACTCATATATCACAGCCCGGTGTACCGGTAGACGTGAACCGCGAGGAACTCGCTAGCATGGTTGATCACACCGTGTTAGGCCCCGAAACGACTCCGGGAGATGTTCGCCAAGTGCTCGCAGAAGCCGCCGATCACGGGATGAATGCCTGTATCCCGCCGTGTTATCTGGCCGAAACAGCCGAGTATCCCGGCGTGATGACCGCGACAGTCGTCGGATTCCCTCACGGTCAGCACAGTCCCGTCTCGAAAGCCGATGAAGCGTTCAACGCGGCGAAAGCACACGCTGACGAGATAGATCTGGTCGCTAATATCGGCTACCTGAAGGCTGACGACACCGCTGCCGTCACCAGCGATATCGCCGGCGTGACCGACGGCATCGATATCCCAGTGAAGGTGATTCTCCAGGCGCCGCGGTTAACCGAGACGGAACTCCGGCGGGCGTGTGAGGCTGCAGTAGAGGCGGGCGCGGATATGGTCAAAACTGCCACCGGGTTCGCGGACGGTGGCGCCGCCCGATCAGACGTTGCAATTATGAGCGAGTACCTCCCCGTGAAGGCCTCCGGGGGGGTCGGATCTTACGAGACAGCCACCCAGATGATCGAAGCAGGGGCTCAGCGAATCGGCGCGTCCAGCGGAGTCGCAATTCTGGATGGCGCTCCCCCACAGTAGGTCCTCTCTCAGTCTCGATCTGAATCCTATCAATTTCACTCTCGATTTGGAGCGACATCTCTCATCGTGTAAACGCTCCGAGGACAAGCTGAGTGCTGGTAGCGTCTCTTCGGATGACCGCCCGGCGATGCTGATACTCTCAGGACCGGACAGAAATCTGGCATCTGCCACTGCCCCACAGTGGTCTACAGGCGGAATAAGGCGAGTGCCTCGGGGCTCGACCCCGAGGTACTTCACGGGGGCTTACCGACTCGAGCAGCACGTCACAGACCGAAGGCGAAACCCGGCCGTCGAAAAAATATCAGTTGCGACTGTCGTGACACTCCTGGGCGACGAAACAGAGCCTCTCTAAGGATAGTTTACAGAGTCAAGTCGGAACCGGGCCCCCGTTTTCGGGAAGTAGTATCATGATTCAACTCCGGCAGTGACTATTCGCTCCCAGTCACGAGTTATTGGACTGTTCCGTCGTGGCACTAGTTGTGCAACACCACGAGAGAGCTTTATAACCCACGCCGGTAACTGTGAATGGCGGAGACCCTCTTAACAGGTCCCCCGCCCATGCTCCTATTCCCCTTTCTGTACTCGGCTGTCATGACGAGGTCGACGCTGGAGTCAGGAAAATCGGTCCGAACTGGTGGATTTGGTCCAGTTGTCGGTATTGAGGAGGGCGAGCAGGCGACGTGACCCTGTCCAGGGTGGGTTCGACCCCATCAGTGGTGTCGACAGCCCCCCAGAACGAGGTGTGGCACGTCCGTGAGGCCGAGACCGAATCGAGGCCGTATTCGCACACGTGCCCGCTTCAACAGTCGGGGTCAGATCCGCTGGAGCGGGGATCAGCGAGAGAAGGATTCTCACTCGGTGGCGGAGTGTCCTTTTTGAATGGGTCTCGTTGGTTCACGCCGGATCGGGTCATTGCGACCGATCAAGATAACCGGGATTCGGTCCGCGAGACACAGAGGCTTATGTAAAATTTGCCGTGGCAGTTCCAACCGTATTTTACATAAGGCTCGGTAACCCGGTGAATTCCGCAGATTTCCGCTCAGTGGCAGGAAGACATCGGTTCCAGACCGATTAGCGGGCTGTCTGCTTTCTCGATGAGATGATCTGCGTCGCGCTCGGGAGTGTCGCCTCTCGCGTCAGGGTGAAATCTTAGCCAACACGGTCCCACAGAATCCCTCGTCTGTTGGTTAAGATTGAGACTGTCGGGCCTGTTGCTCTCGGTGAGAGTGGTCGCCGTCGCACTCGAGATTTCCACCTCCCGCGTCGGACTGAGCTCTTAACCAACTCACTACCACAGTATCACTTGTCTGTTGGTTGAGACTGAGACTGTCAGCCCGTCGCTGCTTTGTCAACAGTCCGCGGTTGTGATCTCCAGCAATGTGTTGGCCGGTCGGATCCTTTTGAACAACTCCAATGATGTCGTTTGAAACTGTCTAGCAAGACTGCAAACCTGAGAGCCGAGATGTTCGACACGACCGGCGAACGCTATGGCTCCGAACGCACCGCCTGGAAACGTCTCGCCCGCCAACTGGGAGATACCCCCCGACACGGAGGTATCCCCTAGATCAGAGGTTTGCGAGGGTATTCTAGACCTGCCGGATGCCGACGCCGGGGTCGTCGTTCTGGATCTGTTCGGCGACATCTGCAGCAGTGAAACTCCGGTGGGTGTATGCGGCGGCGACGGCGGCGACCGCGAGCGCACGGCAGCCGTCGCGCCCGCCTATGAGGGGGGTCAGTCGCAGCCTCGATGAGTTCGCGCGTCCCCGATAGCGACGTCAGTGGCGTCGCTGACGAGCCGTTGGAGGTCGCCGGCGATGGGGAGGTTGGCGGTTTACAGGCGGTTGAGGCGAATGCCACGGGGCTTGAGTGGATGAAGCCGACACCTCCTGAAGCACATAAGTAACTCGAAACACACGACACGACCAATTGTGACGGCATCAGTTGCCTCTGGGTTCAACTCCACAAACACGGACGGTCAGACGCTCTACCGTCGCCACCAAGGAGGTCGGGGAGCGACCGA
>JAQCMZ010000291.1 GCA_028274825.1 Haloferacaceae archaeon | reverse complement strand
GTGGATTTTCACTGGCCGTGACTTCACGGAGTGATCACGAGGGGAAATCACCCACCACCGCGCCAGTATCTCAGAAGTCACGGCTCCAAAGAGCAGACCTCAATTCTACCGGAGACGGAGCGGTGTTGCTGAAGCGGGACGGTCAGGTCCGCACCGTTATACCCCTCGATTTGTTAGTTACCACGTGATGACGGACCCGACACACCGAGCCAGCGGGAGCGTAAGCCCGGGGGCTCTCGACGTGACCATCATTGACGGGTACGTCGACGAGCCAGCCCACTTCGGGGTGCCGCCGTATATCTCGACGTACCCACGATACACTGCGGGTGCACTCGTGGATGCAGGTGTGCCTGCAGAGCAGATCACCTACCACACGATCGATGAACTTCGCGAGGAACGCCAGCGCTGGGGCGATGTAGCCGGGGCAGACCTCACCGTGTTCGTCGGGGGGATGACTGTCCCCGGAAAATACGTCGGGGGAACACCGGCCGAACCTGACGAAGTTCGAGAAATCGCGTGGACCGCAGATGGGACTTCGATTATGGGCGGGCCGGTCCGATTCGGTGTCGGCGACGCTAACGAGGGCGGAGTCGAGACCAGCCGACAGGATTTGGACTTTGACTTTCTCGCAATGGCTGATATCGAGACGGCAGTGTATGACCTCGTCGACAGCGGTCTGGAAGGGTTCAACGACCGGTATCGCGACACAGATGAGCTGGACAGGTGGGCGGCGATGGGGGCGTTCATCGTCGAGCAACACCCGAATCACCCCGAATACCTGATCGCCGAGATGGAAACTTCCCGAGGGTGTGCCTACCGGTGTTCGTTCTGTACGGAGCCGATGTACGGTGACCCCAGTTTCCGGACCGCCGCGTCTGTGGTGCGAGAAGTCGACGGACTGTACACCCGGGGGATACGACATTTCCGGATCGGTCGACAGGCGGATATTCTTGCGTTCGGCGGTGACGGTGAAGCGCCCAATCCAGACGCCTTACGCCGACTGTACGGCGGAATTCGGGAAGTGGCCCCCGACCTGAAAACACTGCATCTCGACAATATGAATCCGGTGACGATCACCGAGTATCCCGAGCGGTCCAGAGAGGGGATTCGCGTGATTGCCGAACACAACACTGCCGGCGATACGGCGGCATTCGGATTAGAGTCTGCCGACCCGCGCGTGCAAGAGCAGAATAACCTGCTCGTGAGTGCCGAAGAATGTCTCGAAGCGGTTCGTATCGTCAATGAAGTCGGCGGATGGCGTCCTGGCGAGTCGCCTGCCGACGCACCAACATTCGGTGATGAGGCCCCGAACCGGCTTCCGAAGCTCCTGCCGGGAATCAACCTGCTTCACGGATTAGACGGAGAACGCGAAGAGACGTTCGCCCACAACAAGCGGTTCCTTCGGCGGCTCTACGAGCAGGGGCTGATGGTCAGACGGATTAATATCCGCCAGGTGATGGCGTTTGAAGGCACAGAGATGGCGGAGACGGGCGTTGACCTTGCAGAAGAACACAAACGACTGTTCAAACAGTACAAAACCGAGGTGCGTGAAGAAATCGATAATCCAATGCTGAAGCGCGTGGCGCCGACGGGGACCGTCCTCCCGGATGTCCATCTCGAGTATCACCAGGACGGGAAGACATTCGGTCGCCAACCAGGCACCTACTCGCTCCTCGTCGCGGTCCCGGGTGAGCGACCACTGGGGCAGACGACCGATGTAGCCATCGTCGACCACGGATATCGCTCTGTCACAGGGGTGCCGTATCCGCTCGATCTTAACGCCGCCTCCATGGACGAACTCGCAGCGCTGCCCGAGGTTGGTCGCAGCCGCGCCGGGGATATCGTCGTCAATCGCCCGTACAACCGTGTCGAGGAGGCTCTCAAGGGAGACGTCGACCTCGAATCGTTCATGACAGTCGAATCGCCAGATCCCCCCGCTGAGAGCGGGATCGGTGCTGGCGACGACTGATGCGTCAAGTGAGCGTGCCAGTGGAGACCCGGTCACCGTCTGGACAGACGAATGCATACCTGCACAGAGGGTTACTCGTGGATCCCGCCGCGACGTGTGAACCACTCGAGAGGGCGGTTTCTGATGCAGATATCGAGCATATTGCCGTCACCCACACACATCCCGATCACGTCGGGGCCGTCGCCGAGTACGCCGACAGAACGGGCGCAACAGTGTGGGGGCGATCCGGGTACGATGATCAATTCACACGGGCAACAGGTGTCGATCCCGATTGTACATTCGGTGACGGAGACAGAGTCGGGCCAGCCCGCGTAGTCACGACGCCGGGTCACGCTCGGGATCACGTGGGATTCGTCGTCCCAGCCGAGTCCGCCGACGAGTCGACAGCCGGGGACACATCTCTAACGCGTCCTCGCAAAGCCGAAGAAAATAGGGACGGTAGCCATCGGCTGCTCTGTGGTGATCTCGCGATCGCCGAGGGGAGCATCGTCGTCGGCCATCCGGAAGGTGATATGCGCGCGTATCTGACGAGCCTCCGGCGGGTGTTAGCCGCGGGATTCAGCGAACTGCACCCAGGTCACGGACCGCCGATCGAGGACCCAGAAGCGACGATCCGGCGTCTGATTCGTCATCGACTGCGCCGTGAACAGAAGATTCTGGAGGCCGTCACCGACACCAGCAGACAGGAGGTGAACGCGATTGTTGAATCAGCCTACGAGAAGGATCTTTCAGGTGTCACGGATCTTGCCCGAGCGACCACGGCAGCCCATCTGGCGAAACTGGCGCGTGCCGGTCGGATCGATCGCGGGTGGCTTGAGCGGCTCAACGTCTCCTAGTCACTCTCGGCTATTGGAGTGTGATGAGATCGATACCGGTTGAATCGCGATGGCGTTTTTACTCAGCGTCACACAGTGAATGTATGGAGACACTTGAGGCCGAACGAGCCCACGCTGAGGAGTTAAATATCGATGCGCTGGCTGACGCTATCGAGTCGATTGGCTTCGAGTGTACTCGCTGCGGCGCCTGTTGTAAGGGGTATGAGCCGGGCGACAGTGCAGACGGTGAATCGAGCGAGGATACATCTGCAGCCGGGTCTGGGATAGATCCCGGAAAGACGGACAGTGCGAACCACCCCGAGAGAGCAGACCGCTCGAAAGAGTCGTCCAGCGCCGAGACCACTGATAGCGCCTCGGAGAGTCGGGAACCACACACGGCCACCGTCTTTCCTGACGAAGCCCGAAAACTACAGCAGGGGACAGACTACGACTGGCGTGATGTCGCGCGCCCGATGCCATTCGGTCTCTCAGAAGGCGACGACGAGGATGGGCCAGTCGGCGAGACGTTTGAGTGGGCGCTCGCGGGTGACGACTGTGGCAACTGCGCGTTCTACGAGGAGACCGACGGCACTGGGGCCTGTACTGTACATGCGGACCGTCCGCTCATCTGCCAGACATATCCGTTCAGTGTCGCTCTCGGAGGCACTTCACAGCCGATGGGCGAAGCTGTCGACGAAGCGGGGATGGTGCGGGCTCACGAGTGTGAAGGACTCGGCCGTGATATCTCTCGAGAAGACGCAGAACAACTCGCAACGGCGCTGAAACAGCGCGCCATTCGGGAACTCGACGAGGCAATCGGGGTGCGAAACGAGTACGACCCAGTCGGCTCCGAGCGAGTCGTCGTTCACGACTCAGAGGGAGCGAAACGCCCCGATGGCACTCTGATAGACTGACCAGGTTTGAGATTGTCCGATTGTGATCTCTCGTCGCTGTGAGACGGCCTGCGACTCCGTCTCACCCACAGTGCTGGCGCCCGTGAGCAGATCGCCTCAGATGGAATCTGTTTGGCCCCCCCTTAACATAATGCGCGCCCCGAACGCCAACAACCACAACTACACCGGCGAATCCGTCCGGTCACGAGTGCAGTCAGACACCAAACTGGCAAAAGACCTTCACAGCTCACTGGCAGGGTATTGTGCACAACTGAGCGAGATATCTGTCAGAGTGACTCAGATTGGCTATCGAGTCTGCAGTGGTGGACAGGACTGTCTTGTCGTTGCAAATCAGATACCGCTCATACAGACAAACCCACACGGCAAGGATGAATTGACATCCTCCTCCGCGTGACCGCGTCGCCTGCGCGTGACTGCCCGCCAGACGCAGTCTGGCGACGGAGGAATCCTGAGTGGTGGAGATGTCAGGTCTGCCAGTTCCACCGAGTATCCGGACAGTATGAATCTGGCGGGATGCCCATGGTCTGAGTGGGACTGCTGGGAGTGGCAAGCCCCC